>JAGPEO010000153.1:4078-8542 GCA_018056925.1 Phycisphaerae bacterium | reverse complement strand
CAGCCGTGCCCGGCGACGAGGTAGTAGGGAGATGCTTTACGCCGCCCTGACATTCTGGCTGCTCGTAATCATGTTCTCCGCTTGGGGCGTACACCACATTTGGGCCGGGCTCATCAAACCCCGTAGCGTCAACTTCATCCTGCTGCCCGGCACACTGGTGGCCCAACTGGGCCACGTCATGGGACTCCTGGTGACCGGCAACTCGGTAAAGAACACTCAGCTTATGGGGGATGACGAAAAAGGTGATCCGAAGTCGGCCAACCCCGATCGTGTTCGCCTGCCGGTCGTAGGACCGATAATCGTTGGTCTTCTGCCGCTCGTGGCCTGCGCCGTCTGCCTTTGGTTCGCCGCCCGCTACTGGGGCTGGTCGGTGATCCAAGGCTTGAACGCCGAAGGCGTCCGCGGCGGGCTGGCGCGAGAACTGCCCACCAGCCTGCCCGCCTTCTGGGAATTCCTGCGCGGCGCGATCAGCCTGATGGAGCGCATGCTGGACGGCGTCCTGCGAAGCAACCTGTTCAACTGGTCGACCATTTTGTTCCTTTATCTGGCGATCTGCCTGACGGTTCGCATGGCCCCGTTCGAAGGCAACCGCCGCGGCGCCATTGGAGCGGTGTTGTTGGCCGGCCTGGTCATCGGCGTGCTGGGCTCGCTCATCCCGTCGGTTCAGGAAACTTTGGCGGCTTCCGGCCCGAGTTGGCTCATTCTCAGTTTTGCGGTGGCGGCCCTGCTCTTCATGCTAATGATTTCGCTGATGGCGACTGGCGTAGTCGGGCTGGTCCGCATTCTGGCGGGCAAACAGGAGGCCGGCTCTGCAGCGCGGAAAGGCTAGTGCGATCCCCCGCCTGCGGCCGATAATAAATAAGTGGCGCCTGGGCCACGCGACCCTGGAAACGACATGCCGCATCCGGTATTGACGCATCGCATAGATTAGTATGGGAGCTGTAGGGCCTTAGCGCGCGCGACCAGCGCAGCGACAACATCCCCACGAGCAGGAGTTTCTCATGCCGAACCCGTTTCGCGCTTACGGCAACGCGCCGGCTTTCTTCAGACTGGCTTCGATTTACACGGTCGTGATGGCGGTCCTCATCTACGGCGGCTGCCCAAAACCCCCGACGCCCATCACCAATTCCAACGACAACGCTTCGAGCAACGCAAACAGCAACAGCTCGAACAGCAACAGCTCTCCGAACAACAACGGCGCCGTCGCAAACAAGAACGGTTCGGTTGACAACCTGAACATCAACGTCAACAACTCCAACGACAACGACGTGTTCGACCCCGAGAAGCCCAAGCCGGACACAATCACGTTCGAAGAAATTGTCAGAACCGGCGACTTCGTGCCCGACGTCAACGGCACCGCAACCGGCGCAGTCTTCTCAGATTTTGGCAGCCCGATTATCGACGCCAGTGGGCGCGTCGCGTTCTGGGCCCGCTATACGGGCGGATCCGGCCATGGCGGGCTGTATGTCTGGATTCCCGCAAAGGCCGGCGTGGGCGGGACGCTCAAAGCAGTGATAGACGACTCCGGGAACATCCCCGTACCCAGCGCCACACCCGGCAAGCCCACGGCCGAAAACTTCATCTGCAACCCGGCGACACTCGATATTCGTACGCAGCCATTGACCTGGAGCGGTGACGGACGCCTGCTGTTCGTGTCGGCCTACAGCGGACCAGGAAACAAGCTCATGGTACGTTGGTCTGCGCAACAGGCTGACCCCGCAAAGGCGCTGCTACGTGTGGCCGATACACAAGCCATTGCCGACGCCATGGGCACTACGGTCGCAGCTACCATTGTGACTTTTGCCAATATTGGTTGCTCGGACGAGGGGCTTGTATTCTTCCAGACGCACTACTTTGACATATCAGCCAACAAGTCCGGCGACGCGATATGCAAAGCAGAGGTGAGACAGGTCGGCGGCACGACCAAATTAGTTGTCACCCCGGTTGTGCCCGTGGCCAGCGCGAGCCCGTCGGCTAGCGACCGCGGCGCGGTTCCGGAACAAGGCCCGTCGGCAGCCTTCGTCCTGTACGACCACTACACGACTCTGAGTCCTGACGGCTACCTGCTGTTCCAGGGCGCCTACGACAGCGGTACAGGGACGCACGGCGCCTATCTGCGCATTCCCGGCGACCTGGTCGTGCGTGTGATCGACAGCCGGCCTGACTCCGAATGGCTCGGCTTGGACCCGGGTGTGGTCATCGGCAACGATGAGGATTTTTACGAAGCCATCGCCATCAGTACAAACGTGCACATCGCCATTCAAACGCCGATCATCGCCGGCGGTTCATCAGTCAGGCGCGTGATCCTGTGGGACTTCGCCCTGGGTGAGTGGACCGTCCTGGTCACCGATGAAGACAGGGCGATCACCGACTTGTTGTCGGGTGTCAGCGACGGCGGAGCGCTGCTAGGCTTGGCCGGGTCCGAGCCGTATATCGTTGGCGTGGGGGCGGCGGTCGATATCGCGGCCAATTTGTCTTCTGAACTCGACGGCGTCGCCTTGGAGTGGATGGGCTGGGGCGCAACCTCCGGCTCCATTAACAACTCCGGCCACGCCATCGTGCCCTACGTCCGTGTCGCCGAATCAACCCAGGGTCTCGGCTTCTGGAACGGTGAGGAATTACTGATCATCGCGGATCAGCTTCTGAACATCCCGGACGCCGAAGCCGCGATCACAGAGATAACCGCTGATTCGATGCCCGAAACCGACCGCCCCGGGCGCTCGGGCATTTTGAACGACAACGACGAGGCGGTTTTCCGGCTCGATCTTGGCACCAACAATCAGGCGATCTACATCGGCCGTGTGACGGACTAGCGTGCATCCTCAGGGCGCCGCATAGCGTCTGCGGCGCAGCTTGCGGCCGCTAGCCGCGATCCAGGCGGCGAAGCTGAAACTGAGCCGAGACTTCATACTCGGAATTCTGCCCCATCGGCCTTCGGCTGGGCCGTGCGTCCAGCCGGAGGCTTGCTATTTTCGCCCCGACCCTTTGACCGCCCGCTCCTGATCGGATAGTTGGTTCAACCTGCGCCGCCGAAATCCGGGCTGTTCGGGCGCCCGGAGCGGAATTGGCCGCGCCACGGAGACACCGTGGCTTGACTTGAGCAGGTGATTGAGGCAGCACCATGAACCTTGATCCGGTCTGGCTGTCGCGCGTGCAGTTCGCCCTCACCGTCGGCTACCACTACCTCTTCCCGCCGCTGACGATCGGCCTCGGCTTACTGCTGGTCCTCATGGAAGGCATGTACATGCGCACCAAGGACCTCCAGTACGAGGCCATGGCCAAATTCTGGACGCACATCTTCGCCCTGATTTTCGCCATGGGCGTGGCCACCGGCATCGTCATGGAATTCCAGTTCGGAACCAACTGGGCCAGCTATTCGCGCTTCGTCGGCGACGTCTTCGGCGCCGCCCTGGCGGCCGAGGGCATCTTCGCCTTCTTCCTCGAATCCGGCTTCCTGGCGGTACTGGTATTCGGCTGGGATAGAGTCTCGCCGCGCATGCACTTCTTCGCGACCATCATGGTGGCGCTGGGCTCGATCTTCTCGGCCATCTGGATCATTGTCGCGAATTCCTGGCAGCAGACGCCGGCGGGCTACCACATCGTGGAAGCCGGCCGTCTTTACCGCGCCGAGCTGACCGACTTCTATGAAGCCGTGCTGAATCCCTCCACTCTCGATCGCCTTATACACACGCTGATCGGCGCCTTCATCCTGGGCGGCTTCTTCGTGATGAGCGTCTCCGCTTATTACCTGCTGAAAAACCGGCATGAGCTCTTCGCGCGCCGCAGCATCAAGATCGCCCTGCCCTTCGTAACCCTCTTCTCCGTCGCCCAACTCGTTTCCGGCCACTCAAACGCGCGCATGGTCGGATTTCATCAGCCTGCCAAGCTGGCCGCCTTTGAGGGACACTACCGCTCAGAACCTGGCGGCGCGCCCCTGCACCTGTTCGGCGTCGTGGATGAAGAGCAGCAGACCGTGAAGTACGGCTTGGCGATTCCCGGGCTCCTGAGCTTCCTAATGTACGAAAGCTGGGATCACCCCGTTATGGCATTGGACGACCCGGCCATCGTCCCCGGCGGTGTGCGCCCGGGCGAAACAGTGCGCGACTATTGGCCGCCGGTTCAGTTCGTGTTCCAAGCCTATCACCTGATGGTGGCCCTGGGCATGCTGTTCATCGCGCTGACTGTGTTCTCCTGCATCCTCTGGTGGCGCGGCACGCTGTTCCAGCACCGTTGGCTGTTGTGGGTCTTCGTATTTGCCGTAATCGGGCCGGTAATCTCGAATCAGGCCGGCTGGGCGGCTACCGAAGTGGGACGGCAGCCATGGATCGTCTGGGGCCTGCTGCGCACCAGCGACGGCGTCTCCCCCACGCTGACCGGCGCAGACGTGCTGACCTCCATCATCGTCTTCGGTCTAATCTACCTGCTGCTGCTTTTTGTCTGGCTATACGTGATGAATCACAAGAT
>JAGPEO010000153.1:0-3978 GCA_018056925.1 Phycisphaerae bacterium | reverse complement strand
GCGGCTCAGGAAAACTGCAACTCCACGCCAACCTTGAACCCCCCTACCGCTTCGGTGCAATGCGCCACGCGGCCGAACAGCAACATATCCCGTTCGGCCACTCGCACCTGGACCACCACCTCCGTACCCCAATTAATGTCTTCCGCTTGCCAAATCTGGACTCCACCAGGCGAAATGTTGAGCACACGCCCGGCGCGCACCTCCGGCCGCCCGTCCTGCTGTTTGAACACTAATCGTGCCGACCCCATGGCCGGGCTTCGCCACCCGTTATGCCGTCGGTGCTCGGTAAAGCTCTGCTTCGGATGCAGGGTGACAAGCGCTTCCCAGTCTTTGCGACTCGTCTTTTCGGCCAATCCCAACACAGGTCGGACTCCCTAACCCCGCCCGAATTACCGCCCATGTCTTTTATCGGACAACCACTCGGCCCAACTTAACCGCTCACAATTCTATGCACCTGTAAGCGTGCACACGCTAAAAACGCCGCCAACAACCCACCAGCCGCGACGCCCCGCCGGATGCCATGTTGGGTGCCATGCCCAAGCTGTAAGCGCGGGCATGCCTAGGCCGTAATGCCTCGAATATGCTGAACGCCATCCAGTATGCCCCCGACTGCGGCGAACGCTTACAATCCGCCACATGATTGTCACCCCGGACACAATCCCTCCCGAATCCCGCCGTACCTGGCTACTGGACGAGCGTCGCCAACTGGCCGCTCACCAGGCGCTTTGCGCAGCGCGCGAAACCCGCTGGTCCTGGGCCCGCCTGGTCGTATTCGCATTGGCCCTGGTGCCATGGCTCGTAATTCCTCAGCACGCCGCATTCGCGGGCGGACTTACGCTCACCGCTCTGGTCCTGTTCGCCCTGACGATCCGGGTCCATCACACCCTGCTCGCGCAGCGTGAGCATGCCGACCGCCTGCTCCGCGTGGTCGACGAGGCCTTACAGCGCGTCGGTGGCGCCGTCGTCTGCGTGCGCGACTGGCAACGCCCGCCCGATGCCCCTGAGGATGATGCCCTGTTGCCAAATCTCCTGCAGCGCGGCCCGACTTGGGCACTCACCCCTCAGGAGCGCGACGACCTCGACCTCTTCGCCGCCCCAGTCGGCATTTACGGCCTGTTAAATCGCACTTCCACCGCCCCCGGTGCACGCCGGCTACGTGACATGCTTGAAAACCCGCTCCTCGACCCACAGCGCATCCGGCGCCGCCAAAGCGCCGTGCAATGGCTGGCACACAACGCCGCGGACCGGCTGCACATCATGGCCGGCTGTGCGGCGCTGCGCGGCGAGGATCGGCGACTTGCACGATTGATGCACGCCCTGGCAGACGCGCAGCCGCTCAAGTTGCCGCTGCCGGCCTGGCTTTTAGTCTCATGGGCGATGCTCAGTGCGGCTTTCGCTATTTTCGTGATCGCGCGAATCGTCGCTGCTGACTTTACGTGGGTTCGCTGGCTGCTGCTGTTGCTGGCGGTTAACGGGGCGTTATACGCCCGTCTGCGGGGGCGGCTGAATGCCGCCTTCGCTCCCTGGCAAGACGCAGCCTGGGCGGCCCGCGCCCTACTGACTGCCGCACGCTGCGCCGCCAGGCATTTACCGGCTGTTACTAACCGCTCCGGCGTCGCCGACTGCTGCGGCGCTGAACACCAGGGCGCCGCCGAGCCGAGTGAGCTGGCAGTCCTTGCGGAGCACTGCAACGCAATCATCCAGCCCGGAGCCTTACCCACCCTGTATCGTCGTTCGGGCTGGGTCGAAGGCGGCGGGCTACCGCGACTGCTGGCAAACATTCTCGTTTTCGCCGACGTGTTCCTCGCCCGCCGGCTGCTGGCCTGCGCACTGCCACACCGTGGCGCACTGTTGGCCGGCATCTCGGCCATCGCGGAGTTAGAGGCCCTGTGCTCCTTCGCCGCATTCGCGTGGGAACAGCCGGTCGCGTGCTACCCGGCGATGGTCGCGGGCACCAAGCTGCAGATGGTCGAGGGCGTACATCCGCTGGTGCCACCCGAGCGCGTAGTGCCCAATGACGCATCACTGGACGAAAACGTACGCCTGTGGATCATCACCGGCTCCAATATGGCCGGCAAAAGCACGTTCCTCCGCACCGTCGCGCTCAATACGCTGCTCGCGCAGGCCGGCGGCATCGCGACCGCCCGCGAACTGACCCTTTCGCCGGTGCGGCTCATTACAGACTTGCGCACTCGCGACAGTCTGGCGGAGCGTGAAAGCTATTTCCTGGCCGAAGTGCGGCACGTGCGGCGCATGGTTCTCCCGCCCGCGGGTGATGCCCCGGTTTTAGGCATAATGGACGAACCATTCCGCGGAACAGACTCGCAGGACCAAACCGCCGCAAGCCTGGCGGTAGTGCAGCAGTTGCTCGCCTCACCGCATTTGTTCCTGGTGGCCACGCACAACCGGCAGTTGACGACGTTAGCCGAAGGCGGCCCAACAGCAACAACGGCACCGAACGGCCGCGCCGCGCGCAACTTCCACTTCCGCGAGAACCTCGCCGGCGACGAATTGGTCTTCGACTACCGCTTGTATCCCGGCCCCGCGCAGACGCGCAACGCACTACGAATCCTGGCGCGCGAAGGCTACCCGCCGGAGCTGGTCGAGCGCGCGCAGGCGTGGCTGCAGAACGCGACTGGCCGCCAAGGCGCAATCTGACGCAAGCCCACTTTGGCGAGTATTCCCGTCGTCAAACGCGGCCCGTCGTGCTTACCTCGTGACCGTTTTCCCGCTTACCATATCTGTCCGTTCGCGCTCTCGGGAGCCGTGCCATGGCCAAAGCTGTCAAGAAAACCACGCGCCGCCGGAAAACACCCAGCGGACCCGTCGGGCTCACCCCGCGCGAGGTCTGCACGTCACCGCCCAAGGCGGTTGAGGAACTCTGCCGCGAAATTCAAGCCGACGGTGGCGCCGTCATCGCGCCCTATCGCGACCCGCTCGGCGGGCACTGGCTTGTGCTGGCCGCGCTGCCGCTTGAACAAGTCGAGCCGACGCCCTACCAGCGCAAAGTCTCCGACGCGCACGTCAAACGCCTGTCTGACGTGATCGCTCGCACCGGCCGCTTCCTCGACCCCGTGATTGCCGTGCGCGTCGGCCCGAAGCAATACCAAACGCCGAACGGCGGCCATCGCACCGGCGCCCTCAAGCTACAGGGCGCCCGCTCGATCACCGCGCTGGTCGTCACCGAGCCGGAAGTGGCCCGCCTCATCCTGGCGCTGAACGTCGAGAAGGCCCACAACCTGCGCGAGAAGTCGCTCGAGGTCATCCGCCTGGCGCGCGAACTCGCGGCCATCACCGCCGGGGCCGCGCCCGCCGCCAGAGGGGCCGCGCCCGCCGCCGCCACTGGGATCGCCCCCGCCACCGCCGCGCGCGAAGACGAATTCACGCTCGAATTCGAAGAGCCCGCCTTCCTCACCCTTGGTCTATGCTACGACGCCAACGGCCGCTTCGGCGGCGGCGCCTATCACCCGATCCTCAAGCGCGTCGACGAATTCCTGCATCAGCCCTTGCCGAAGGCGCTTGAAACGCGCCAGCAATACTCCGACGCCTTGCTCGAACTCGATGGTTTGGTGGCCGAACTGGTGGCCGGGTTGAAGCAGCGCGGCCTGGAAAGCCCGTATCTCAAGAGCTTCGTAGTGGCCCGCTTGAACCCACTGCGCTTCCGTCGCGGCGCAACGCTGCCGATCGAAGAAACGCTAAAGAAAATGACCGAAGCCGCCCGCAAGTTCAAACCAGACAAAATCACCACTGCCGACCTGGCCCGCACCGGCGCCGCGCCGCCCGAAGAACCCTCATAGCAGAGCCGGGGCGTGCCGCCCCGGGATGATGCCAACGCGTCCCAATTCACTGGGAGCAGAGCCGGGCCGTGTCGGCCCGGAATGATGCCAACACGCCGCAATTCGCCCTTGTGCGAGCAGAGCCGGGGCGTGTCGCCCCGGAATACCGCCGGTAATCTCTCATCCGCCGCTCGTGCGGGTG
>JAGPEO010000152.1 GCA_018056925.1 Phycisphaerae bacterium | reverse complement strand
CTCACACTCGCCCAGCACTTCGCGCCAATAACTCGCACGCTCGGACATACCGCACCTCCGGCAGAATCTTCGCAAATCGCGGGGGGCGGATTCAAGATGTGATTGGTCGAGCGCTTACGGCCAACGGCCGCTACGTTGGCCGAACGGACCTGGAACGAGGGGTTGGCCGGACGAACCCAGGGGGAAGGGGGGTGAGGCGCTGTTCCAGTGGCCGGTGCTCCGCGCACAGCACGCGAGGGGTAGGTTTTGTCCAAGCATCCTTAGAAATAAAGGAGGCCCGGCGACGCGGTTAACGTCGCCGGGCCTTAAAAGCCGGCAATCACCTACTCTCGCCCGATCAGGACTACCATCGGCCGGGTGGGCTTAACTACTGAGTTCGGAATGGGATCAGGTGTTTCCCCACACGCATGGTTACCGGCAGCTCGTGCGCTTCACCAAGAATCGCCGGTGAAGCGAAATTTTTAGGCGGAGAAGTTCAAGGTGAATGCGAGGTCTCTGGTTGCGCAAGTCCGTTATGGCACGGAATGCATCAGTGACGACCACAGCGATTCATAAACGTGGTCAAGCCTTCGACCGTTAGTACCGGTTAGCTAAGAGCTTCTCAGCTCGTACACACCCGGCCTATCAACCTGGTGGTCTACCAGGGGTCTTCAGCTCACCCCGAAGGGGAGCACCGAGTCCTCATCTTAGGGACGGCTTCACGCTTAGATGCCTTCAGCGTTTATCCAGTCCGGGCTTAGCTACCCTGCCGTGCCGCTAGCGCGACAACAGGTACACCAGAGGCCCGTACCACCCAATCCTCTCGTACTAGAGTGATGGCCCTTCAAGACTCATACGCCCACAGCAGATAGGGACCGACCTGGCTCACGCCGGTCTGAACCCAGCTCGCGTACCGCTTTAATCGGCGAACAGCCGAACCCTTGGGACCGCCTTCAGCCCCAGGATGCGATGGGCCGACATCGAGGTGCCAAACCGCCACGCCGCTATGGACGCTCGGTGGCGATCAGCCTGTTATCCCCGGAGTACCTTTTGTCAGATGAGCGATAGCCCTTCCACACGGGACTACCGGATCACTAGGGCCTGCTTTCGCATCTGCTTGACTATTAAGTCTTGCAGTTAAGCCGGCTTGTGCCCTTGCACTCGCCGCACGATTGCCAACCGTGCTGAGCCGACCTTTGCACTCCTCCGTTACTTTTTCGGAGGAGACCGCCCCAGTCAAACTGCCCACCTAGCACTGTTCCCCGCCCGGATTCACGGGACGGGGTTAGATAACTAATAACACAAGGGTGGTATTTCAACGTTGGCTCCCCGCCGGCCGGAACCGGCGGATCAGCGCCTCCCACCTATCCTACGCATGTGGTACCAGTTATCAGTACCAGGCTGCAGTGAAGGTTCACGGGGTCTTTCCGTCTTGCTGCGGGAACACGGTATCTTCACCGCGACTTCAATTTCACCGAGTCGGTCCTTGAGACACTGCTCCAGTGATTACGCCGTTCATGCACGTCGGAACTTACCCGACAAGGAACTTCGCTACCTTAGGACCGTCATAGTTACGGCCGCCGTTTACCGGGGCTTCGGTCGCAAGCTTCACCTTGCGGCTGACCTGCTTCCTTAACCTTCCGGCACCGAGCAGGCGTCAGTCTGTATACGTCCGCTTTACGCGTTAGCACAGACCTGTGTTTTTGATAAACAGTTCCCAGAGCCGTTTCTCTGCGCCCTTCTCCCGAAGGAGGGAGGGCCCCCTTATTGCGAACTTACGGGGTCAAATTGCCTAGTTCCTTAAGGACCGTTCTCTCGAGCGCCGTTAGGATACTCTCCTCGCCTACCTGTGTCAGTTTTGGTACGGATCCGCTGACCGTCCCCGGACGGATTTTCTTGGTTGTGCTTTTCCGTGCTTCGGCAACAAATCGGCCTCGCCCTTTCGGGCACCCTCTATTCTCGTAGTGGGCCACGGTCCAGCACAACGTCCCCGCCGGTTCGACCGGCCAACGGAGTGCAGGAATATTAACCTGCTGTCCATCGTCTACGCCTTTCGGCCTTAACTTAGGCTCCGACTAACCCTGGGCGGATTTCCCTTCCCCAGGAAACCTTAGGCTTACGGCGAGCGGGATTCTCACCCGCTTTATCGTTACTCATGCCGGCATTCTCACTACCACCAGCCGACACCACTCCTTACGGTATGGCTTGTTTCTCCGGTGGTACGCTCCCCTACCGCTCAGCTTGCGCTGAGCCCGCAGCTTCGGCGCTACGCTTAGTCCCGATCATTATCGGTGCCTGTCTTCTCGACCAGTAAGCTATTACGCACTTTTTAAATGGTGGCTGCTTCTAAGCCAACATCCTGGCTGTCGCGGAAGACGGACTTCCTTAGTCACTGAGCGTAGCTTAGGGACCTTAGCTGGCGATCAGGGTTGTTTCCCTTTTGTGCACGGACATTAGCGCCCGTACGCTCACTCCCGGGATAGTCGCCGCGGTATTCGGAGTTTGATTGAGGGCGGTAGTCGGGAAGACCCCGCGTCTCATTCAGTAGCTCTACCCCCGCGACGTAGTGGCCCGAGGCTGCCCCTAAAGGCATTTCGGGGAGAACCAGATATCTCCAGGTTTGATTAGACTTTTACTCCTCCCCACAGCTCATGCCAGAACTTTTCAACGTTCACGGCTTCGGTCCTCCAGGACGTTTTACCGTCCCTTCAACCTGGCCATGGGTAGATCACCTGGTTTCGGGTCTACCACATGCGACTGGACGCCCTATTCAGACTCGCTTTCGCTATGGCTCCGCGCCGGAAGCGCTTAGCCTTGCCGCATACGGTAAGTCGCCGGCCCATTATGCAAAAGGTACGCAGTCAGTCGTCTTGCCCAAGGGCAAGAATCGACCTCCTACAGCTTGTAGGTACATGGTTTCAGGTACTTTTAACTCCCCTAGAAGGGGTGCTTTTCACCTTTCATTCGCATTACTTGTGCACTATCGGTCGTGCAGGAGTACTTAGCCTTGGAGAGTGGGCTCCCCATCTTCAGTCAAGGTTCCACGAGCCCCGACCTACTCGACCGTCGCCGCTTCGCTGACACCTAAAGGACTGTCACCCGCTATGGTCGACCTTTCCAGATCGTTCGGTTGACGTCGCGACAACGTATGGCTCGAAGCCATGGGCTGTTCCGCGTTCGCTCGCCGCTACTGACGGAGTCTCGGTTGATTTCCTTTCCTCCGGGTACTGAGATGTTTCAGTTCCCCGGGTTAGCTCCTGACGGCCTATGCATTCAGCCGCCGGTGACGCCCGCTGGTTGCCCAGGGACGCCGGGTTTCCCCATTCGGACATCTTCGGATCAAAGCCTGTTTGACGACTCCCCGAAGCTTATCGCAGCCTGCCACGTCCTTCATCGCCTCTGCACGCCTAGGCATCCACCATGCACCCTTAACAGCTTGACCACGCTTATGAAGCGTTGTGATCTCGCCTGCCTAACGGGTATCGAACAGAACGCGCCCGAGCGCCACCATGGACGCCCGAACTCATTCGGCTCGGTTACTTGCGCATCAAAGATACCTACGCATTCACCTATGAACTTGTCAAAGATCGCGTCTAACAGCCGAATTATCGGCCGCAAGACGAGAAACTGAAAGCCAGCAGATTATATTCCCTGACATTCAGTTTATCGTCTCGCCACTGGAGCCGACCGGGCTCGAACCGGCAACCTCCGCGTTGCAAACGCGGCGCTCTCCCAGTTGAGCTACGGCCCCGGGGTTCCGACCAGGTCACGCCTGGTCACAGCCACCGCGGCCTCAGCTCCCGCCGCCGCGGGTGATCGCCCAGACCGCCAGCACCAGGATCAGCGCCAAGCCTATGAGCGACAGCCAATCGGGCACTTTCGTGCCTCCGGCGGCCTTCTCGACCGCCGCGGGTCCAGTGGGCCCGGCAGGAGTCGAACCTGCGACCTCGTCCTTATCAGGGACGCGCTCTAACCAACTGAGCTACGAGCCCTTACTCGCGAGGCCCGCAACCGCCAGGTTACGCCCGGTCGCTTGGTCGGCTCTGCCGCCCGCGGAGGCCGGCTTAGAGCTACGAACCTCGGCTCACGTCAGCCGCCCGCTGGTCACTACGACCACGAGCGAGTCTCACATATTAACACGCCGGCCACGGCTGTCAATCACCCAAATCAGAAAAAGTTGTCAAGAAATCTCCGCTCAAAAAAATCCCAGCCGCAAGCCGCCTCCAAGCAGAGTTGGGGCGGCACGCCAAGCCGAAACGGGTGCTGCGCGAGTGCCAGATTCCTGGAGACATTTTTCGGGCGGCACGCCGCTCTTTCGCCCGGTTTCCAACCATGGACACCTTGTACGATTGCGCGTCCGGCCCCACAATAGTTGTCTTCTGAGCCGGTCCGGCATTCGCCGGATGGCCCGGGCTGACCCGCCGGGAACCGCCATCGGGGCGGCTGACCGCCAGCGGGCACGCGTCCGGCACGTTTAAACAATCGCCAGGACCTTTTAGAGGAGAAACTCATGGCGCAGGCGGGTTCGAACGAGAGTAAAGGACTCTTTTATCCATCGCCGGAGTTCGTCCGGCGGGCCCACATCAAGTCGTTCGAGCAGTACCAGGAAATGTACAAGCGCTCGATTGAGCAGCCGGACGCGTTCTGGGGCGAAATCGCCGAGCGCGATTACTACTGGCAGAAGAAGTGGACCAAAGTTCGCGACTACGATTTTGACCAGCGCATCTCGATCAAATGGTTCGTCGATGCCAAGACGAACATCAGTTACAACTGCCTCGACCGGCACCTCGATAAGCGCGGCGACCAGGTCGCGCTGATCTGGGAAGGCAACGATCCCAAGGAATTCAAGAAAACCACGTATCGCGAGCTGCACCGCGAAGTGTGCAAGTTCGCCAATGTGCTGAAGTCTCTGGGCGTCAAGAAGGGCGACCGCGTCTGCCTGTTCCTGCAAATGATTCCCGAGTTGCCGATCGCCATGCTGGCCTGCGCGCGCATCGGCGCCGTCCACTCCGTCGTCTTCGGCGCCTTCTCCGAGGACTCGCTCAAAGACCGCATCCAGGATTCAACCTGCAAGGTGCTGGTTACGCAGGACACGGCCCTCCGCGGCAACAAGAACGACGTGCAGATGAAGGCCAAGGCCGACCTCGCGCTGGACAAGTGCCCCAGCGTCGAAAAGACCATCGTCGTCCGCCGCACCGGCAACCCGGTCCCGATGAAGAGCGGCCGCGACCTGTGGTACCACGAGGAAATGGCCAAGGCCTCCCCCGAGTGCCCCGTGGAGTGGGTGGATGCCGAAGACCCGCTGTTCATCCTCTACACTTCCGGCTCGACCGGAAAGCCCAAGGGCGTGCTACACACCACCGGCGGCTACATGGTCTACGTCGGCACCACGCACAAATACATCTTCGATTACCACGACAACGACATCTTCTGGTGCACGGCCGACATCGGCTGGGTCACCGGCCATTCGTACATCGTCTATGGCCCGCTGTGTAACGGCGCCACGAGCGTGATGTTCGAAGGCATTCCGACCTATCCGGACGCCGGCCGCTTCTGGGACGTGGTGGACAAGTACAAGGTCACGCAGTTCTACACCGCTCCGACCGCCATCCGCGCCTTGATGCGCGAAGGCGAGCAGCACGTGCTCAAGCGCGACCTGTCCAGCCTCCGCCTGCTCGGCTCCGTCGGCGAACCGATCAACCCCGAAGCCTGGCTCTGGTATCACAAGCACGTCGGCAAGGGCCGCTGCCCAATCGTCGACACGTGGTGGCAGACCGAAACCGGCGGCATCCTTATTACGCCGCTGCCGGGCGCCTGGGGCCTCAAGCCCGGTTCGGCCACGCTGCCGTTCTTCGGCGTCAAGCCCGTCATGCTCACGCCGGAAGGCAAGCCCATCGACGGGCCGGGTACCGGCGTGCTGTGCATCGAGCAGCCCTGGCCGGGCATCATGCGCACCGTTTACGGCCAGCACGATCGCTTCCGCGAAACGTACTTCAGCTCGTACCCCGGCCTGTATTTCACTGGCGATGGCTGCCGCCGCGACGAAGACGGCTATTACTGGATCACCGGCCGCGTGGACGACGTCATCAACGTCTCCGGTCACCGCCTGGGCACGGCCGAGGTCGAAAGCGCCCTCGTGTCGCACCCGGCCGTGGCTGAAGCGGCGGTGGTCGGATATCCGCACGACATCAAGGGCCAGGGCATCTACGCATACGTGACGCTGAAGGTGGGACACGAGTACACGGACGCGCTGCGGAAAGAGCTCGTCAATCACGTGCGCAAGGAGATCGGCCCGATCGCGACACCGGACGTGATTCACTGGGCCCCGGGTCTACCCAAGACGCGCAGCGGCAAGATCATGCGCCGCATTCTGCGCAAGATCGCTGAAAACCAGACGGACCAGATCGGCGACGTCACGACGCTGGCCGATCCGACGGTGGTCCAGCACCTGATCGAAAACAAGCCGGAATAAGTGAAGCAAGCCGGCATACGTAAGACAAACCGGCATAGGTGAGAGCAGAGCCGGGGCGTGCCGCCCCGGAGGCCCAACTGCCGGACTGAGAGTCGCGGAACGGGCGCGAAATGGGCCCGTTCCGCAGCTCATAAAGCGGCACGCGGAACACTGGCACGCGCAGCGGCGGGTTCCATGCCCAGAGCCAAACGCGGCAGGTGCCACGCCCAAGCCGCGCAGCGGCGCGGGCATGCCCGCCGGGCAAGCGCTGGCATGCCCGCGATCCGACGTAGCAGAGCCGGGGCGTGTCGCCCCGGAATTGTCCGAGGAAGGCGTTTCGCTGGTTGCGCTTAGTACTGCCCAGGTCCGCCCCTTCTCAGCACCAAGCAACCAGCAACGGAACCGTGCCAGGTTCCGCCGCCCCGATCGGCTTCAGTTGTCAGCCGGAAACCTGACACCCGACAACCAAGGACCGAACTGAGAGGAGTTTCGTCCGTGACCACACTACACGTCCCACCGCCTGTTGAAACCCGCGTGGCCGCCCCCACCATGAACCGCTGGTGGGTCGTCATCGGCGCCCTGATCATCCAAGTGAGCCTCGGCGCCGTCTACATCTGGAGCGTCTTCCAGACCCCGCTGCGTGAGCACTTCAGGTCGTGGACCGAAACTCAGGTCACGCTGCCCGCTCAGCTCGTCCTGGCCTTCTTCGCGCTGGCCGTGATCTTCGGCGGCCGCTTCCAGGACCGGTTCGGCCCGCGAATTGTCGCCACGGTCGGCGGCCTGATCCTCGGCCTGGGCTTGATTCTGGCGCGTTTCACCGGCAGCTTCGAAGCCGGCCCGGGGCTGATTTGGCTCATCGTCACTTTCGCCGTTTTGGGCGGCATCGGCATCGGCGCGGCCTACGTCTGCCCGATCGCCACCTGCGTGAAGTGGTTCCCGGACAAGCGCGGCCTCATCACCGGCTTGGCGGTCGCCGGCTTCGGCGCGGGCGCGTTCTTCTTTGCTCCGCTAGCCACCGGGCTGATCCGCGGCACGCCGTATCAACTGTTCGGCGCGAAGCTCTTCAGTCTGCCCAAGTTCGGTGTGTTCAACACGTTTCTTATTCTGGGCGTCATCTTCCTGGTCGCGATTCTGATCGGCGCCCAACTGCTGCGGAATCCGCCCGCCGGCTACAAGCCCGTCGGCTGGACCCCGCCGCAAGCGGCCGCCAAGACCTCGCTCAAGACCGACTTCACCCCCGGGCAGATGCTCAGCACTCCGCAGTTCTGGCTGCTGTGGATCACGTATTTCGCGGGCTGCACGGCCGGCTTGCAGGTCATCATGAAGGCTTCGCCGATCTGGCAATCCTTCGCCCTCGCCCCCGTCGCTCCGCCGATCTCGGCTGAGAACTTCATGAGCGTGGTCGAGCGCGGCTCGATGGCGGTCGCGATACTCGCCATTTTCAACAGCCTCGGCCGCATTCTGTGGGGCAAGGTATCCGACAACCTGGGCCGCAAGGGCACGCTGGTCCTGATGTTCCTGCTCTGCGGCGTCGCGATGCTGAGCCTCAATTACATGCGTGCTTACCCGGCTTACCTGACCGGCATCTGCGTGGTAGGCCTTTGCTTCGGCGGCTACCTGGCCCTCTTCCCGGCCGTGACTGCCGATTTCTACGGCACGAAGCACATCGGCTTTAACTACGGCTGGATGTTTACGGCCTACGGCGCCGGCGGGCTGTTCGGCCCATTCCTGGCGGCCTGGCTGATGCGTGTGGCGGACAAGGTGCCGTACTTTGTGAAGGACGCCGCCGGCGCGTTGGTGGAGAAGGAGTTTACGCTCGGCGACTACAACATCGCTTTCATCACGGCCGGCGTAATGTGCCTCGTTGCAGCCGTCCTGACACTGGCACTGCGTGCCCCGGCGCCGCGCGAGCGCGCTGTGTAAACACCGGCGCGGTGCGTGACCCCAGGTGATCAAGCGGTCTGATAAAAAGGCGTGTGGCTCCGCGTTTTGGGGGCAGGTGATCAGATGCTCATGGTTTTTGTGCACTCGATTTTGATAACCTGAGGCAAGGGAGCACGGGGGCGGGGTTGAGAACGCGGCATTATGAGATGATGGAGCGAAAAGCATTGGCGTGGCTCCGTGGGTCGTTTTCAGTTGTTAGTTGTTAGTTGTTAGTTCTGGCATCGTGGGCCTCCGGCGCGGGCCTGCGCGCTTTCCTAGAGATCATAGTGCGTTATTCGAGGGGGCGCCCGGCGGTTTCCGGTCGCGGGGGTGGATTGTTGGCGTTTGCTGGCCAATGGCGGGGTGTGGGCAAAAGGCAGGAGCTATCAGCGAAGGCAACCCATCGGCGCAAAAATTAGCCGCGCCCCCCTTACGACCGCGCGCCCCCGTTACGACCGC
>JAGPEO010000151.1 GCA_018056925.1 Phycisphaerae bacterium | reverse complement strand
CAGGCACCCGCGGCTTCGCAGCCCGCGCGTGCCCCGACGGCACAAGACGTGCTCAGACGCGCGGACCTCTTCGTTTCCAGAATCCCGGAACTGCTGCGGGCCGGCAGGTCAGCCGAAGTATCCGAGTACTCACTTGAAGCGCTGCGTGACTTGGAAGGCCTGCTAAAGGCTGACCCGGAAAACCCTGAGGTTTTGGTCGTTTTGGCGGAATTGCTGATCCACAACCGTGACTTTGACCGGGCCCGCAAGACCTTCAAGCAAGTACTGGAAAAAGAGCCCGCCAATTACCGCGCCAACCTCGGCTTGGGACGCCATTACCTCGATTCGCGCTACCCGCGCCAGGCCACCGGCTACCTGGAAACGGCTGCCAGGGTAGCCCCGCCCCAAAGCCGCGCAGAAACGCTGCGCCTCCTGGCAAGCTCCCTGGCCGCCGAAGGAAAGCGCGTCAGGGCCGTGAGCACCGCCGAAGAGGCGGTCAGCGTGGACCCCACCAACGTGGCCTCCTTGTCCACCCTGATCGAGATGTATCTGGAGAACGAGCAAGTCGAAAAGGCGCTCGAGCGCGCCCGGGCTTTGGTCGAGTCCGCCCGCCAGGCGCGCGCCGCCAATCTGGCCGACCGGGCAAACCTGGAGCAGCTCATCACCGCGCAACAGACCAAGATCAAGTGTCTTAGCGCCTGCTACGGACTTATGTGCAAGCGCGACGCGCGCGGCCGGCCAACTGAGCAGCTCGAAAGCGGCAAAGAGGCCGACGCCGTCCGCATCCTCGGCGAGATCGCGACCGCCCAAGAGGAGATCGCCCAGCTAAACTGGGAACTCGGGTACCATTTGACTCTGCAAGTAATCGAACCCGTGGCACGTTATCAGACAGAGGAGATTCGGGAGCGGCTGGAGACCAACACCAGCCACCTGTTGAACCTGGCCGGCCTCTACTGGGCCACTCACCAAACCGACCGCGCAGTCGAACTCTTCAGGCGAGTTGTCAGCTTGCAGAAACCGAGCGATCCAAACCCCGACGAAGTGCGCCGCAACCAGGAGACCGCCCGCCAGTTTCTCGAGCAGCACGGCTTCCCGCTGACCGCACCACCCGAACCGCAATCGTGAGCCTGGCGAGCTCACGTCCGCGCCTGGCTTCTGTTAACCTACGCAACTCGCCCACCGGTCAGGACCGGCCGCCGGTACACGCCAGAATCCGCGCCGGACGCGCGGAACTGGTCTTATTGCTGCCGGTCTAACTGCCGCCAGTCTAATTGCTGCCCGCCAGAGGGGAGAGGTCGTCGAATTGGTGGGCTACGGCGCCGGTCGAATCTGTGACCCGCCAGACAAGTTGCGGGAAGGCCGGCGTCGTGTCGTCCTGGAAGAACGCGTAATCGATTCGGCCGCCGCGGAAAAACTCGTTGCATTGGGCCGAAGACGCTCGCGCCCCCGACGGGGCCAAAAGCTGGTACGCTTCCGAGCTGCCGGCACACTCGCAGCCGGTACCTTGAATGTCCGAAGGTACACGCCGCCCCGAATCAATACCCAGAGCGCGTGAGCCAACCATGATGTCGTCAAAGGTTACGTAATAGAACGAGTCGCGACTGCATGGAGGAGCGCCACCCTCCGAACCCAGAACGCCCGCGAACGAGCATGGCTGAGGAACCGGGGTACTGACCTTCAATGTCGCCCCTCTGCCCGCACCGGGATTGTGGAAGATGATCAGGTCGGGCACCGGAAGCTGGGCGCCGGCGCTGGTGAAAAAGTTGTCGAACGACGGCAACTGCCCCTGCGCGGGCGCGATCCCTGAACCCAACCCGGCATCACTCGTTCCGGCCGCAACGCGGAAGTTGCCGTTTTGGTGAAAGTAATAAAGCGCCGGCCCCACAATGCAGTAATCGCCGACCTCTCGCACGTCGCCCGACCCGACGAACTGATAGCCCTGCTGCGTGTAAAGCCCGATGTCGTCCGGGCAAACCGCGCCATCTGGAAACGCGCGGTTGTCAAGCCCCGGCACAAACACGGAGCTATCCGTCTCATCCACGTCGACAAAAGCGATCGCAATGAAAAAATAGTGAATGTAGTCACGCGCAAAATTGCGCATCGAAATGGTCACGAATTTCCGGTTCAGTGTCTCGGTACACGGGTCGCTGGACGACCGGCTACCCGCACCCTGCACCCCGCCGGATGTCGTGCCGGTATTGCCGGGCCCCGTATCCGTGCCCCCGGTAGAGCCGTCTACCCGTGGATACGGCCCGGTTACCGATTCCCAGCCCGTTCCGCCTGAACCGCAACTGATCAAGCCACTCGTCAAACCGACCATCAGAACCAGCGCAATCACCGCGGTAAGCCGGTTATTGCTGCGCGACGGAGCGTGCATCTAAAACTCCCTTGGATGCCCCCGGAAGGTCAGACCGCTCCATGAGCCGCTGACGGTCCGGGTGGCGAAAACGCAACGTTGCAGTATATTGACGGCCCAGGTTTCCGACAAGCGGCTCCGCTGCCCTTGCGCGGCGCGAGCATGAACGCCGCGGAGTTATGGAGGCAACGTGGCCAAAATCCTGATCGCCGATGACAACCCACAAATCCTCGAGTTGCTGGAAGCATACCTCGAACCGCTGGCTGCCCAGATCGTCTTGAGCGCTGATGGGCAAGCCGCCCTCGAGGCCGCCCAGCGCGAGCACCCCGACCTAATCCTGCTCGACATCATGATGCCCAAGCGCAGCGGCTTCGAGGTTTGCCGCTTGTTGAAGGACGATCCGCGTTATCGCGATATTCCGATCATTATGGTCACTGCGCTCAACGAGTTCGGCGACATCGAGCGCGCCCGCGAGTGTGGTGCCGAGGACTTCCTCTGCAAGCCCGTCAGCAAGGTCCAACTGCTGGAACGCGTCCAGAACCTGCTCAAGCTCGCCAAGAACCGCGGCAAGCGCCCCGGTCGCGGCCGAACGCCAAACGCCAATCAACCTGAATAATTCAGTCCCCGCCCGTCTCCGTTGTGCCCACCGCCCGCGGCGGCTGCGACTGAAATCGCACAAAGTCTTCCGCGCAACCGGCGGCTGCCAGTTCGCGCCGCAGCCGCTCCTCGTCCGCCCGCAACACGCCAATCAAATTCAAAGACTGCACTCGCCCCGGCTCGACTTGCCGCGCCAGCAGTAACAAATCCGCCAGTTGCGCCGGAGCTACATAGTGCCCCTCCACGAACGCCTCCCCCCGAAAATCCACTTCCACCTTGTACTCCCGCGGCCGCGCCGGACGCAGAACCAAACGCACCGGCGTACCAAGCGGCGGAATACGGTCGGTTGCCGCCTCAAGCCATAGTTCCGGGTTTGAGGACGAGTGCCGGCCCGTCTGACCTACCAAGCTGTCGGGAAAATCGACCACCGCAAAAACGGCCCCGCTCTGCTCAGCCGCCAGCGTGCCATCGGCCAGCCGCAACGAGCCGGCGAAAACCCATGGCCGCGAAATGGGGCGGCGCGAAAACTCGATCTCGCGCAGCCACTCAAATGCGTCGGCGCTCCGGCTCTGGCCATCCTCTTCCCATTCACACGTGATGTCGAGCAGATCGCCCGCCGGACGTCCGTAGTCGCCGATGGCATCGTCCCAAACTGGCGGATGGCCCGGGTTCAGACCGATCAGGCCCAGCGCCATGTAAATGTGCGTGGCCGATGCGTTCAAGCGCAAAATGCTCTCGTGTTCCTTGCCGCGACCGCAGGCGAAGAACTCGACCGGCCCGCGCCGCAGCACAACCTCCGAATCCACCAGCACGGCCGGTTGACCCCAATCGATGCTTACCCCGGGCGCCAGCGGCGCGGGACCAGCCGCTCGGGAGGACGAGGCGCCAATTGAGTCGCGGCGCGCTGGGAGGCCGCCCTCCGAGGCGGGCCTTTGGCCCGACGATCCCGCGAGCGCGGTGCTGAGCACGCCCAGCACCAGCAATAGGCCGCACGCGGCTGAGCCACGCTCACGCAGAGCAAAGCTGGAGGTTTGCACCACCGGTCGGAACAAACGACAGCGCCCGTCGCTGGTGAGCGGCGGGCGCTGATCGGAGTTTCTGCAAAACAACGGCGCCAGTTCCTCAATCAGGGCAAGCGGCGCTGAAGGCCGGGAACGCCTCTTCTTCGGCCTCGTCCTGAATGATGATCTTGGCTTTCATCAAAATCAACAGGGTGCGAGTGTCCTTCACCGTGCTGCGGTTGGTGAAGAAGCGGTTCATGACCGGCACTTTGCTCAAAATCGGCACGCCGGCCTCGATTTCGACCTCGCCTACTTGTTTCAACCCGCCCAGCAGAACCGTGCCGCCGTCCGGAATCGAAACCTGTGTATAGACCTGGGCAAAGCCCTGGTCGAGCAACTGCGTCGAAACGGCCGGCGAGTTACCGCTGGCCCGAGTCGTCTCGAATGTAGTGAACGTGGGCGCGTCAAACTGGCCTAACTGGTTGACCGTCACCTGAACGTAACGCCGATCGTGGCTGATCACCGCGAACAACCCCATGCCCGACCCGCTTTGGGCCGCATTGACCACCGGCTGGGCCAACGCCGCCCCTTCGGCCACGGTCGGGTTAATCGTCGCCACGTATTGGCTGATGCGCCCGATCTGAATGCTCGTGCTGGAAGCGTTATTCATCACGATGCGCGGCGCCTGCACGATGGAAGAGCGATTGTTGGCCTGCGTCGCGCGGATCAGGAAGTCCACCTGCAGGTTGTCCAGAAACGAGCCGAAAACTCGCATGGCGGGCTGAAAATTCGGCGTGGCAAACGAGCCCGGAACCTGCGTCGACAGGTTCGCCGGGTCCGTCAGCGACAGCGAATTCTGTTGCACCACAATGGGCGTCATCTGGTCGCTGGCTCCGCCGTGGTTTCCGGCTGGCGGAACGAACGCGGCTCGCCCATACGGCTGTATGACCGAAGTCTGCGGTATGGGATCCCCGAAGGTTGGCGTGACCGCCGTTGTGCCAATTCGCGAGAACTGCCGCGGCATCAGCACCGGCGCGCCGGTAAACGGATCGAAGAACGCTCCAGTGGGCGTGAACACACGATCGTACCCGGCGCCCCCGGAGTTGAACACGAAATCCAGGTCGACGCCAAACTCGTCCAAGAAGTTCTGCACCACATCCAGGAAGCGGGCTTCAATCGCAATCTGCATGGCGCGCTGCGCCCGCAGTTGCTCCAGCAGACCGCGAACCTGGGCCTGCGCTCCGGACGTCTGATACACGATCAACTGGCCGTTCAGCTCGCGGATCGAAGCGTCGCCGCCGCTGCCGCTTTCGTGCCAGGAATCCGGCGCCACCGTCTGCCGGATGATGCTCATAATCTGGTTGATGGTCGCGTCCGCCGAGCCCTCAGGGGGCGCCGCCGGCGGCTCGTATGCCACGCTCTCGGAAGACTCGAACAAGCGCGCATCATGCAGCGACCGCCCACTGCTTTTGTCGGCCATGACCGCCGCTGTCGGATCCAGCCGGGTTGCGTTGTTCTGACGCATCGTGCTGGCCAGCAGGTCGCGCACGTCGTAAACCACCACCGACTTCTCGCGGTCGAGCTTGCTCTTGGTGGCCACCCGCAGCACGCCGTCGGAAACCGCGTACGAGAGCGGAATGTCGCCGCCCGCCTGCGCCAGCACTTCTTTCAACACCGTGCGCACCGGCAGCTCGCGCAAGCCGAGTGAAATCGGACGGTCGGCCGCAACGCCGTTGCTGCTCAGATCCGTCCAATCCACCGCCATGTTGAGCTCGCGCCCCTCCTGAATGTGTTTCAGTACGGCGCCCAGCGGGGCATCTTCGAACTGGAACTGCGGCAGAATCTCGTCCAGGCGGCGCTGCAGCTCACGCTCTTCGGGACTGCCGATGCCCACGCCCGTCTGACTGCGCCGCGCGCTCAGCTCGAGCCAGTTGCGCGGATAGAGCACCTCCACGTCCCACGGAATTAACGCTTCCTGAGCCTTTACCAGCGAATCCCGCAGCTGGATGTCGAGTGTCTGCTGCCACTCCTTCTGCACCATCAGCGAAGCGTAGTCGTCAACTATCTGCAATTGGTAACGCGCCTGGGCGTTCGTGGGATCAATCTGTAACACCTGCCGCAGCACTTCGGCCGCCTCGTTGAAGCGTTGCTGCCGGCGCAACTGGCAGGCCGTGTTGAAAAGCTGCTGAACCTTCTCGCATCGCAAAGCTTCAATCTGCGCCTGACGCTGTATGACCCGCTCTGCGATCTCCTGACGCTCACGTTCCGCCTGCACCGTCAGGTAAAACTGCTCCGCCCGCGCAATCTCCGCCCGCAAGTGCTCCAGCGACTGCCGCTGCGCAATGTACTTGGCTACCGGCTCGGCGTAGTTACGGGCTGCTTCGATGCGCTCCGCGGCCGCTTCCACCAACCGCCGCGCTTCGTTGAAGTCATTGCGAGCCGCGGCGTCACGCGCTTGCGCCGCCAGTTCCTGCGACAAGGCTACCGCACGCTGCCACAACAACTCGTCCCGCGCCCGCAACTCTTCAAGCGGAGTGGCCCGCCGCGGCGCCAACGGACCCGCCGGAATCCCCATCGGAATCGGCTCGACCACCGGAACCGGCGCCCCCGTCGGCAACGGCTCTACCGGCGTCCCAGCCGGAAGCGGCTGCGCCGCCGTCCCCGTCGGTACCGGCTGCACCTCCGTGCCCGTGGGCAACGGCGTCGCCGGAGTCCCGGAAGGCACCGCTTGCACCGGCTCAGCAACCGGCTCCGCGGGCGGATTCACAACCTCCGGCTGCGCCGGTGGTTCCGCCGGGCGGACTTCCACGATGCCCGGGGCCGCCGCTTCCGCCAGCTTCCGCCGTTCATCGATCCGCTTGCGCTGCTCGGCCGCCCGGCTCTTCTGTTCAGCACGCGCGAACTCGTTTTCGAGCACCGCTTGGTACAAGGCATCCGCGGCATCCCAACGACCCTCGTCGAATGCCACGCCGGCCTTCACCAGGTCTCGATCGGCGCGCTCGAAACCGGCCACGCCCGCTGCGACCTGCTCTGAAAGACGGTCATACTCCTCCTGGTCCGCCTGATCCAACTGGTCGCGATCGACCTTGCTCAGCTCCGCTTGGGCCGCAAGGTACTCCTGCTGTTGGAACAGCTCACTTACTTTGCGGAGCACTTCATTCTGCGCCGCGGCGGTCGCAACCACGAGCAGAACCAATAGCACCACAACTCCCCGTAAGATCCGCGCTTGCTCTGGCATGGAATCTCCTTCGTTCCCGGCAACCGGGCTGCCATGAATCACCCGGCCTGCCGGCCGTTGCAGTGCGCGCCTCCACACCGCACGGCCATCCAACTTCTCAGGCCACATCAACGGCTGGATGGATGTATGAAGCCATCGAGGCGCCCATCATAAAACTGGGCGGCAGTGTAGTCGCGCAATTACAGACACGCAATACGGATTTTCCGGCTAACAGAGACGAAAAATTAGTCGGACGTGTTATCCAGACGTGTCACCGTTGGCGATTATCCGCCACGGCCACGGCATGCCCGCGGCTACGCCTGATAACATGCTGTTCGCCAAGCCCCACCGCTCGCCAGGCTTGCGCGGGCCCCCGGCCAAATACGACGCGCTCGCCAAGATCACGGTCACAACCGACGGCGGCCCACCCCTTCTCCCCCTTCTCACGTTCCCCCCTTCTCACGTTCGCGCCCTTCTTACCCTTTGGAGCGTCGCATGTTGAAACCCGGACCACGGCGACGAATGTGCCGCGGTCCGGGCTCCAGTCCCGCCCCAAGATGCCCTTCACTCAAGCGCGGTCTTGCAGCGCTTTCTCGCCCGCCGCCTGAGCGCAGTTCGCGCAACAGAAAATGCGATCGTGCGCTTCGACCCCATGGCCGATCACGCGGCAGCCGCAGTGCTCGCAGGTCGGCGCCAGCGCCTGCACCGCGCATTCAAAGCTGTCAAACGTATGCCGGCGCCCATCTTTGAGCACCTCGAATGTCTTGTCGTACTCGTTCCCGCACGTCTCGCAACGGTTCATGGGTGTGCTCCCGCCGTCATTCTGCGCCACGCCCCCACGCCACCATCAAGGATCGACGCGTTTATGTATCCCTTGCGGAAGTATTCATCTGCCCGACCGGCAGCCGTCGCGTCGTTCGGTCAGGCGCAATAGAAAATGATCTCACGTTCCTTTGGAATCTGATCGAGTTGGTTGACGAACTGGTTGTACGTGATCGCCCCCTCGATCGCGTTCTCCTGGCACTTTCGATCATTGTCATACCCGCAAACCAGCAGCGGCCGGTCATCGCTCTCCATGCGCCGCCGCACGGATTCGGGACTCATTCGTCTTGGCATCAGCGGTCTCCTTGACACAGCCCCGACGCGGCGGCCTGTCGCAACCAAGCCCCCGTTCGGAACGCCCTCACTTTCCTCCCACCGGCTTAACACGCGATGAATCACCCATGAATTGCGATTAACCCCCCCACGCTTTATCACTCTATCGCTCCGTGTGAATTCATCGCCGCTCAACCACAACCTCCAACACCGCGCTGCTCGCGTCTGACAAATAGGCGTACGCGCTCTCGTCCCCCTGCAACGCACCCCGAAATAACGCAACCAGCAATCCCGCCGTGAGACGCCGCATCCCCGCCCGGTCCGGACCGCCATCGCACATGAGCCTCCCCAGCATCGCCGGCCCCTCGTTCAGCATGTCCGTGTGCCCGTGATGCGGAACAAACACATGCCACGCCGGCGAACGACAAACCGCGTAGAACTGCTCGTGATTCTGACCGGCCGGCGCGCAGCGACCGCCCAGCCCCGTGCCGATCACCAGCGCCGGCCCGCTGAAACTGAGCGGCTCCTCGGCGGCCCACGTCCGGTTGCCGCGCGGCTCGGCTCCGTCCACCGGGTCAATCGCTGCCGCCGCCAGTACTCGCGATGGATGGGCCGCCAGCAA
>JAGPEO010000150.1 GCA_018056925.1 Phycisphaerae bacterium | reverse complement strand
GCGCGGTGCTAACGCCTGATGCGTTGAATTCGCCGTGATCCACGCACAAATCCCCGCGGGGCGTCGCATACCGCCTCGCGGGGACCGCACTCCAGAGAGAGCAAGGAGGAGAGAAAGCTTGTATCGTCCGGCCGGCGGGTCCCACGCGCCGCTCTGGGCTAGCGCGGGCGCAAGCGGAACGTGCCGCTTACTCAAGAAGCCGCCAGCACCGTTTCATCTATCACGTTCCGCAGCTTTTGCAGGGCGCGGTTTTGAATCTGCCGCACGCGCTCCTTGCTAACGCCCAACAGAGCGCCCACCTGCTCGAGCGTACGCGGCCGGCCCTTTTGCTCTTTTCGACCGGCCCGGTCCAGAGCGAAGCGGGCGCTGATAACGCGCTGCTCGACACGGCTCAGGTCGGCCGTGTTGTGCGACAGAATCAGCTTCAGGCCGGTGACACAATCGTCGGCCTCGCCGGCCCGCTGCTGCTCCAGAAAGTCGCTCCGCTCGAACGTGGGGTCGAAGGGCGCCGGGAACTGCGTGCGGTAGCGGGCGGACTTGGCGCCCAGCCGGGCGAAGCCGCTCATGATCGCGCGGCACGCGTAGGTGCTGAACTTGAAGCCGCGGGCACAGTCGAACTTGTCGACGCACCGCAACAGGGCCAAGTTGCCCTCGCTGACCAAATCGCCGAGCTCAACGCCCATGGTCTTGGTTCGGCGGGCCATCGCCATGACCAGCGACGTATTCGCCCGCACGATGTGATTGCGCGTCTTGAGGGCTTCATCAGCCCAGTGCAGAAGCTCCCGGGCCGCTTCCAGCCCCAGCCGGCGGCCTTCATGATCGTGCACGATGCACATCATGCGGTAGCGACAGTAGTTGAAGCGAATGAAGAGGTCGCGCTCTTCATCGGCCGTGAGCACTTTGTGCCGCGGCGGCGTCAGAAGATCCAGCCCGTCGTCGCTCGGCACCGAGATGGATTGAAGCTCGGGGAGCGGAGTCAGGGGCTGGTTGGCGGCCGCCATTTTGCGGAAGACCGGGTTCCAGACGCATTCCATGGTTTCCGAAAGCGTCTGGTGCAGGAGCCGCCGTTCGGTAGGCGACAAGCGCTGCAGTGCCGCGACTGTCGGGGACTTCGCCCTGGGGCGGAGTTTTCGCAGATTCGATGTTCTGGTTAGCTTTTCCATATCACGTTTGCCCGTGCCGGGCGGGCTCAACCCAAACCACACGAGTTCTACGCCCGCCACAACAAATCAGTTCCATCAATTCGCTCTAAAATAGTACAAATTCCTTCTTTTGGCAAGCGAATTCTTTCGAGCGTGGGCCACTGGCGGGAAAAACGCCTCCTGCTTATGCCTGCCTCGCGCTCGTTACGCCCGGTGGCCCAAACCTCCAACCGGCCGCGCCACCGAATACTATTGACCGCACCTCTGAAAACGGGATAAATTGAACATAAAATTGCCGTAATCCCGGCCGGGGCTCCCGCACTCCACCGCCGTACCGAAGCCCCATAATAAGACGAATATAAAACCGATTTCTTGCCCGTTTTGTTCCCGCGAGCCGAAGGATGTTGGTCAGACGGAACAAAGCCTCGCCCAAACCTGGCGCATGTCTGGTGATCTGCAGGTCGGTTGTGGGAAAGTGGGAACGTGGGAACGTGGGAATGTGGGAACGTGGTAAGTCGCCGTCCTTACCTTCTCACCCGTCACAGGTGAAATGACGCCAAACGGGCGTAGTTTGGGCAGGACGCCTCACGCCCGATGGTCCGCTCAGAGGAGCGGGGCGAGCGGCCGCGATCAGGCCGGCGTCAGAACGGCGCCTCCTGGCTCCCCGCTGGCGTGTAGTAGGGTTCGCGCGGACGCGGGTCGTGGTTGTCGAAACGGGTGTATTCGCGCGAAAAATGGAGCTTGATGTCGCCCACCGGGCCGTTGCGGTTCTTGGCGATGATGAGATCGGCCAGATTTTCTTCGGGATCCGGAATCTGGGCACCCGCGTCCTCGTCCTCGCCGACCGTCGGGGACTTGTAGTACGACTCGCGGTGTAGCAGCGCGATGACGTCGGCGTCCTGCTCGATGGCGCCGGATTCGCGCAGGTCGCTCATGCGCGGGCGGTTGCCCTTGCGAGTCTTGTCCTCCGGATTACGGTTGAGCTGAGCCATCGCGACGACCGGTACGTTGAGGTCCTTGGCGAGCGCCTTGAGCCCACGCGAGATGGTGGCCACCTCGACCTGGCGGCTCTCGGAGCCGGGAACGTGCATCAGTTGCAGGTAATCCACGAACACCGCGCGAATCTTGTGCTTACGGTACGCCATGCGCGCCCGGGCGCGCATTTCGAGAATGGACAAATCCGACGTGTCATCCACATAAAGCGGGGCCGCTTCCAGGCGCTGCGCAAAGTCTTCCAACAAGCGCAGGTCGGCGGCCGAACGCCGCTGACGCCGCAACTGGTGCGCATTGACCCGCGCCTGGCTGCACAGCACGCGCTGCGCGACCTGTTGGCGACTCATCTCCAGACTGAAGAACAACACCGGCCGGTTCTCAACGATGGCCAGATGCTCGGCAATGTTCAGTCCCAGCGCCGTTTTGCCCATTGATGGACGGCCGGCCACGATGATCAACTCGGCCGGCTGGAGGCCGCAGGTGAGCTCGTCGAGCTTTATGAACCCGGTTGGCTCGCCGGTCAGAACACCCTCGCCCTGGCTTTTGAGCGTCTGGATGACGTCGCGCATGAGCTGGTCGAGCGGTGCGGCCTCGCCCGAAACGCGCCGCTCCGTGACGGCGAAGATTTCCTTCTCGGCGTAATCGAGCGTCTCCTTGGCGGGCCGTTCGTCGGCGTAGGCGGCCTCCATCACCTTGTGCGTGGCGCCGATCAGCTCACGCAGCAGGTATTTCTCCAGAACGATCTGGGCGTAATAGCGGACGCGCAGCGCCGAAGGCACCGCGTTGACCAGCCCCACCAGGTATTCGTGCCCCCCCAAGTCCTCCCACCACCCGCGGCGCGTCAGCTCCTCACGTAAGACCACCCCGTCAATCGGCCGGTTCTCGACATAAAGCGCAACCAGCACCTCGAACAGGCGCTGGTTGCGGGGTGAATCCAGGGCCGCGGCGCCGGCGTCGCGCAGGACGGTAATCGCCTCGCCGATGGCTTCCTTTTCCAGCAGCATCGAACCGAGCAGGGCCCGCTCCGCGTCGTCATCGTGCGGCAGTGCCCGGTCGAAAAAAGGCCGTGAATCAGGCCGGCTCGGTTCTCGAGGCGGCTGCTCCCTGCTCCTCCGCGTGTTCGCCATGCTCCGCGCCACCTTCTTTGACGACCCAGACCTTGATGTCGGTCGAAAGCTCGTCCGTGAACCGAATGGTCACGGTGCGATTATCCAGCGTGCGGATGGGCGGATCAAGCTCAATCTGCTCCGCCCGCACGGCGAAGCCCAGCGCGTGCAGCGCGTCGGCGACTTCCTTGCGGCCGACGGAGCCGTAGAGCGTGCCTTCGGGGTTGGCGGCGGCCTCGATGGTGACCTGCACGTCCTTCATTTTCTCGGCCAGGTCGGTGAAGACTTTCAGGCGCGCGGCCCGTTCGGCCGCGGCGCGTTTCTTCTCCTGCTCGATGGCCTTGATGTTTTCCTCGGTGGGTTCGGTGGCCAGGCGCTGTGGGATCAAGTAGTTGCGCGCGTAGCCGGTCGTGACCTCCACGACGTCGCCGAGATTCCCCAGTTTACGAATATCTTTCAGCAACAGCAGACGCATTTTCTGAAATCTCCTTGTGGGACCGTCCGCGTAGGACCGTCTGTGTGGGACCGGTTTTCAACCGGTCATGACCGGTTGAAAACCGGTCCCACCGCCTGAGCCACAGTCTCACGTAATGAACGGCATCAGGCCCATCTGCCGGGCGCGTTTGAGGGCCAGCGACACTTTACGCTGCGCCTCGGCTGACAGCCCGGTGCGTTTGCGCGAGAACAATTTGCCCTGGGCGCTGGTGAGGCGCTGCAGAAGGGCCACGTTCTTATAGTCGATCTCTTCGAGTTTGACCTGCACGCCGCGATAGCGGCTGGGTTCCGAGCTGCGACGTGGCTTCTTCTTTTTCTTGGTTGCGAGCATTCGTCTCATTGCCATGATCTACTCCGAATGGCGTTGTCAAAATGGAATATTGTCTGAGGGCGGGGGCAGGTCCTCTTCAGGCGGCAGCGGCGCGCCGTAACCGCTTGGCCGCTCCGGGGCCGGCGGCTCGGCCTGCTGGTAGGGCGCTCCGCCCGGCGGGCCGGAAGATGCCGGACCACCCTCACGCGGCCCGACGAACTGGAAGCTTTCCACTACCACGCTCAGCTTCGAGCGCTTCTGACCGTCCTGGCCGGTCCACTGATCGAGCTTCAGCCGGCCTTCGATCAGAATGGGGCGCCCCTTTCGCATGTACTGGTTGATGGTCTCGGCCTGACGCGCCCAGGCAGTTACGTCAACGAAGCACACTTCTTCCTTAAGGTTGCCGTCTTTATCGCGCCAGTTGCGACTCACGGCGACGCCGAAGTCGCAGACGGCCATGTTGCTGGGCAAGTAGCGTAGCTGCGGGTCGCGTGTCAGGTTGCCCATCAGGATGACTTTGTTGAAGCTAGCCATGATCGGGCCCTCAGGGTCATCAGTACGTCAGTACGTCACATCCGCACTGGCGCGCTACTCGCGTGCCAGATCCAGATCCGGTGCTTCCGGCGCCTCTTCTTCAGCCGGCTCGGCCAGCGGTTCGCGCTCGCGCGGACCGCGCCGTTCCCAATCGCGCCCGCCGCGCCCGCGGTCGCCGTCGTCGTGCCGGCGGCCTTCGCCGATCGGCTGCAGGGGGTTCTCGGGCGGCCAGGCCTGCAGTTCGCGGATACGCTCGTCCGTGACGTGCTCGGCCCGCAGCACCATCATCCGCAGCACCGACTCGCTGAGCTGCGCGTCGCGCTCCAACTCGGTGATGCGCTCGGGCGGGGCGTTGAAGTACGTCAGCACGTACGTGCCACGCTTGCGCCGCTTGATCTCGTAGGCCAGCTTGCGCTCGTCAAATTTGACGCACACCAGCGGCTCGGCCCCGATACGCCCCAACAGGCGGCGCACTTCCTGGTCGATCGCCGCCCAGTCGCGGGCGCCGGCGCTGTCAAACAGGAACATACCTTCGTAACGTTTCAAGACTCGTCTCCTTTGGCCGGCCGTTCTTTGGCCGGCGGCGTCGCGGACCGCGCGGGCCCGTCGCCCTTACGATTGAACTCGTTCATAGCCGCGTCGATGCCCTGCCGCAGCCAGACTTCAACCGCGTCCGCGGCCTTGGTGATGGCGGCCGCTATCGCGGGCTGCTCGTCCGGCTCGAACCGGCTCAGCACGTATTCGACCGTGGCCGAGGGGTGGACCTTGCCGATGCCGATGCGTAAGCGTGCGAAGTCTTCGCTGCCCAGGCAGCGGATCACGTCCGTCAGGCCCTTGTGCCCGCCGGACGAACCGCCCGGCCGCAGCCGCAAGCGCCCCACCGGCAGATCAAGGTCATCCAGCACCAGCAGCAATTCGGAAAGGGCCAGCTTATAGAACCGCCAGGCGGCGGCCACGCTGCGCCCGCTTTCGTTCATGTAGGTCTGCGGCTGCATGAGCAGCACAGGCTCGCCGGCCCGTTGAGCCTGACCGACCAGCGCTTCGAAGTGCCGGTCGTAGCGCGCTTCGTCCACACCCCAGCGTCGCGCCAGCTCTTCGATGACGCGAAAGCCGACGTTGTGGCGTGACTCGGCGTAGCGCTTGCCCGGATTGCCCAGGCCGGCGATCAACTTCACTTCTTCTCCTCGCCCGGCGCCTCTTCTTCCTTGGCACGCTTGATGACTTCCGGTTCGGCGGCGGCTTCCGCGCCTTCGGCGGCCGCGGCGGCCGGGGCCACCTCTTCGGCCTTCTTCATGCGCACCACGGCGACGATCTCGTCGGGCTCATGCAGGGCCTTGACGTCCGGCGGCAGGGTTAGGTCGCGCACGTACAGGTTGTCGTCAACGCCAAGCTCCTTGACGTTGTGCGTGATCAACTCCGGGATGCTCAGCAGCGGGCACTCGACCTCCAGATCGGTGATGAGCTGCACCAGCTCGCCGCCTTCGTGAATGCCCTTGGCCTCGCCCTTGAGCGACACCGGCACCTTGACCTCGACCCGCTCATGCACGTCGACCCGCATCAGGTCCACGTGTACCAAGTCCTTCTGCAGGTGGTCATATTGCACGTCCTTGATGAGGTACTGCTTGCCCGCACCAGCCGCCATGTCGAGCTGCACCACGTGCGCCCGGCCCAACACCAACTCCAGGTCGTGCTGCGAAACGGCCACCGTCTCCGGCGCCTGGCCGTGCCCGTAAATGACAGCCGGAATCAGGCCACGCCGCCGCAAGCGCTCGTTCGCGTGACGATTGCCGGGCTGGCGCGCCTCGCCGCGGATTTTTGCAATCTCCATAACTTACCTCTTTCAGTTTTTACCGGTCGGTCTTCAGTCGTCAGTCCGGGTCGCAGACTGACGCCGGAACACCGACAACTACTTCATAAACAGACTGCTCACGGACTCATGCCGATGAATGCGGCGGACTGCCTCGCCGATCAGCTCGCTTACCGTCAAAACACTCAGGTTCGGTAGCCGCGCCCGCACCTGCTCCGGAATGGGAATGGTGTCGGTCACGGCAATGTGATCGATCGGTGCGCCGGCCAGGCGCTCGATCGCCGGCCCGCACAGCACGCCGTGCGTGGCGGCGACTACGATCCGCCGCGCGCCGTGCTGCCGCACCAACTTGGCCGCCTGTACCACCGTGCCCGCGGTGGCGATGATGTCGTCGATCATCAGCACGTTCTGGTCGGCTACGTTGCCGATCAGCGCCAACGGGGCCGCCTCGCTGCCGCTGATGCGGCGCTTGTCGATGATCGCCAGGTTGGCCCCCATCCGGTCAGCGTAAACGCGGGCATGCTTGGCATTGCCTACGTCCGGGCTCACCAGCGTCAGCGGCTGCAAATCCAGTGTTTCGAAATAAGCCTGAAACACCGGCTGGGCCGACATGTTGTCGACCGGAATGTCAAAGAAGCCCTGAATCTGGGCGGCGTGCAGCTCAACCGTCAGAACCCGGTCGGCCCCCGCCTCGGTCAGAATGTTCGCTACCAGCTTGGCCGTGATCGGCACGCGGCCCTCGTCCTTGCGGTCCTGCCGGGCGTAGCCGAAATAGGGAATCACGGCCGTGATGCGTTCGGCCGACGCCCGCTTCAAACAATCGATGAAGATCAGCAGTTCCAGCAGGTTGTCGTTCACCGGAGAGCACGTGGACTGGATAACGTACGTGTCGCGCCCCCGCACGTCCTCGAACAGCTTGAGCTGAATCTCGCCGTCGGGGAAGTTGTCAAGCTGCGCGCGGCCCAGCGGCAGGCCCAGATACTGGCAAATGCTCTGCGCCATGGCCGGGTTGCTGCGCCCCGAAAAAATCCGCATATCACTCATGCCACGCCTCCGGCGAACGGCGAAATCACCCCGTGGTCCGGCACACGCGCGGCGCCGGTCAAGTTCACGAACGGACCGATGCGGCAACCGCGTCCAATGATGGCCGGGCCGCTGATGACGACGTTAGGGTGAATAACTGTATCCTGGCCAATAGTGGCCCGGTCGTCGATCCACGTGGTTCGCGGATCAACTATAGTCACGCCCGAGGACATCAGCCGGTCGAGAATGCGGTCGCGCATCACCGCGTTCACCATCGCCAGTTCCTGGCGCGAGTTGATGCTGAAGATGTCCTGCGGCGGCACCGAGGTGATCGCCTGCACCTTATGCCCGCCCGCCAGCAGGATCGAGATCGCGTCCGTGATGTAGTATTCGTTCTTCACGTTGTTCGGCCGCACCTGGTCCAGCGCCGCCAGCAATTCCGGCTGTTTGAAGCAGTAGTAGCTCGGGTTGACCTCGTGGATTCGCTTCTGCTCCGGCGTGGCGTCGCCATGCTCGACGATCCCCAGAAGGCGGCCCTCCGCATCGCGCCAAATGCGGCCGTAGCCGGTCGGGTCGTCCAAGACCGCGGTCGCCAGCGTGACGGCGGCCTGTTCGGCCAGGTGGCGTTCGATCAGCGTTCGCAGCGTCTCGGCCCGAATCAGCGGCCCATCGCCGGCCAGCACAAATAGGTGGTCGAACCGCCCGGCCAGGTGCTCGCGGCAAACCATGACGGCATGGCCGGTACCGAGCTGCGGGTTCTGCTCGACCCAGGTCAGGTCGCGATCCTCGGTGAAGGCTCGAATCACCAGATCCTTCTGGTAGCCGACGACGACGACGCACTCCTTGACGCCGGCCGCGCGGCAGGCGTCGATGACGTAGGCCAGCATCGGCCGCCCGCAGACCTCGTGCAGCACCTTGGGCAGCTCGGTCTTGAGCCGCGTGCCCTTACCGGCGGCGAGGATTACCGCGCCGACGCGGGGAGCGGTGGGCGTCGTCTTTTCACCGGTTCCGACCGTCATGCTTGGCTTTCAATCCTAAGTTTCTGCATTCAAGCCTGCATTGCTGCATCAAACCTGCCCGGCCTGGACTCGAACCAGGAATGCCAGGACCAAAACCTGGTGTGTTACCAATTACACCACCGGGCAAACGATCAGCCACGGTTCACGATCCCGGCGTAAACGCCGAGGCTCGGTAGCCCAACCCACGCCAAACGCCAGGGTTAAAGGGCGCAGCACGGACTTAAGCGAATGCGCGATTCGCGGACCCGCTCTGAGGCCTGAGCCGACGGTCGCGTGGCCGCCGACCCACCATGGGCCATTCAGACCCATTTGCCCCGCTCACGGGCGTAAACTCCGGGACGAAGCCCAGAGACGGCAATGTAGTCGTTCCCGTTGCCCCAGTCAACGGGCGAAACGTTAGGAGCTGGAGGCGTGACGGCGGGTGCCATGCCCGAGCCGCCGGCGGGTG
>JAGPEO010000149.1 GCA_018056925.1 Phycisphaerae bacterium | reverse complement strand
AGTACAGATCCTGACCGTTCACACTGGCCGGAATACCGAAAATCGTGCCCACGTTGTAGAGCGTTTCCGTAACCGCCAACGGCCCGCGCGCCGTGGAATCATGGCACACATACAGGCCGGCCTCGCGGCTCAATCCGTCGATGTAGTCGCCACCGTCCAGCACGCCGTTGCGATTGATATCAATGACCATGTCGTAGCCGTGCCCAAAACCGGTATAGGCGCCGGTCTCGGCCTGGTAAACCATCGCGCTCAGCTCGTTCGGGCCCACAATCTGGAACGTATTGCCCTCGATCGTGGAGCCAGTGAAGGTCAGGGTCATTTGCCCGCCGGCCGTCACGTCCACCAGTTGGGGATCATTGGCCCACTCGGCGGGCGTCTTCTTCTCCACGACGTACACGTCGGCCGTGCGGCCCCTGATGGCGGGGTAGCGCGTCGGGTCCACCGCCAGACTAATGGGGGCGTTCACGTGGAAGGCGCGCACGTACTCGAAATACGGGTAGTCGGTCAGCGGATTGCCGGCCAACTCGACGGCCCTGATGGGCGGCGGCGGACCGGTCAGAATTTGCACGAACGCATCAATGTCGAACGCATTTACCACGCCATCGTAGTTGCAGTCCGCATTGAGGTAGCTGCAGCACGGCCAGTTTTCGTGGTAGGCCACCAGATCCGTCAACGCCACCACGAACGGATCAATATCGAAGGCGTTGGTCACGCCGTCACAGTTCATGTCGCCGCGCATCCAAACATCGCACTCGTCTGGAATGCCGTTGCCGTTGCCGTCGCAACTGTAGCCGCTGGCGATATCGCAGTCGTCCGGAATGCCGTTTTCGTTGCAGTCCTTGGCCATGTCCAAGGCGATCTCACAGGCGTCCGAAGCGCCGTCCTCGTCGCAGTCGCCGCCGCAGACGGTGTCCGCACCCAGCCAGGTGCCGTCAGCCCGCCCGCAATCCCAAGCGTCGTCGATCGTGCAGACGCCGGCTGCGGTGCAGCAGGCGCCCAGGTCCGGCTGCGGGCAAGAAACATCCTCGCACAGCGTGTCCAGCCCCTGGAACGCTCCGCCCTCAACCACGCACACGAGTTGCTCGCCGAACGAGCACTGGCCGTTCGGATAGCAGCACGCCCCGACCGGCGCCTCGCCGCCCGCGAAATAGTCCACGCGCCACGCCAAGTGCACCGAGCCGTAGCCGATGCTGTCCAGCGAGACGTAGTCCGGCAGAGAGCACGGAGCCGTCTTGACGTATCCGGGAGCGCTCTCGCCGCTGTGATTGGCCCCGATCCTGAAGCTCCCCACGCCGTTCAGGTCGGGAACCGCGATTTCCACCACCATGGCCGTGTTGGGCGGGACGAACACGCCGCCGATGCCCGAAAAGTCGGCCGTGAAAAACTGCATCGCCGTCCCCGCCGGGACGGTGAAATTCATTGTCCCCAACAACTCCAGGTCGGCGGTGAGCGGCGGGCAGCCATTGTGGTCCGCGTAGATGTTGATTGTCAGCGACGCGGCCACGGTGGACTGCTGCACGCCAAAGTGCAGGCAGTTGACGGTGATGCCCTCGGGGAAGCTGGCGGCCGAAATGTTGAAGCAGCGTGCGAAGCTGGCTGCTTGCGTGGTGCCGCTGGAGCCCGGACAGTAGATTGAGCCGCTATGGAGCACGTCGGGGGCGCTGCTCTGCGTCATCGAATCCGGGCCGCAGAGACGCGTGGAGTCGTCAACGTACGTAACGGCTTCTGCATCCTGATAAAACGCGACTTGCGCTTTATCCGCGCCGCGCACCGCGCCCGGAAGCAGCAGTGTCGCGGCCAGAACTGAAATACTGAGATAGCGATGCCACACTTTCAAGACAGGCCCTCCTATGTAGAACCTGGAGCAGGGAAACCACAGCGCGGTTTGGGCTGCGCCCACACACGTCTGAGGGCGTTGCCGCGGTAAAGAGCCGCGCGCATCATTTCTAAAGCTGATACGCCGTTCCGGTCCCATATCTATAACAGAAACCTGCCCGGCAAATCAATGTAAATGCGCAGTTTTTCGGGCAGGTCCAGAAGGTCCCGATAAAACTCTGGTGCGGGCAGCAATGCGGCGGCACCACGCCTGGGTCAAAGTTCCGCCTGCCGACAACAAGTCGGTCACGCGGCGCCGATTTCCCTCTAACCCTGGTTAAGCCATCGACGTTCCAGGTAATTCGAAATGAGCCGCGGTGCGCATGGCGCGATGCGGCGCAACTTCCGCGCTTGCGAACCGCATCCGCGAGCCATCGCCCGCAGGCGTTTCTGTGCCGTTCGCGAATTCGCTTATCGGCCCTTCATCGTCGGCGTGTCTAACCAAACGGGCCGGATGGCCAACGCACCAACGCCCCTCGACAGCGCTGTTGCAGCCTAATCCCCCTGCGTGAGATGGAGAAAGACGTCCTCCAGCCGCCCATCCAGCGCCGCCTGCCGCCGCAACTCAGCGAGCGTGCCCAGCGCCACCAGTCGCCCGTGGTGGATGATTCCAATGCGGTCCGCGACCTGCTCTGCGATGTCCAGTGTGTGAGTGCTCATAAACACAGTTCCGCCGCGCGCGGCCAACTCCCGGAACATGTCTTTGGCAATCCGGATGGTGCGCGGGTCAAGCCCGATCATCGGTTCGTCCACCACCAGCACGCTCGGAGCGTGAATCAACGCTGCCGCCAGCGCCACCCGTTGCTTCATGCCGTGACTGTAGGTTTCCGCCAGCCGGTCCAGAAACTCGAACATGCTCAGCCGGGCACTCAACTCCTCCAGCCGCTGGATAGCCACGTCCGGCGGCACGCCGTACATCTCCCAAGTAAACTGCAAGAACTCGCGGCCGGTGAGTTTCTCATAAATAAAAGGCTCATCAGGAACGTATGCCAAACCCTGCTTGGCCAGACGGGCGGCCCCCACCAGGTCATGCCCGCAAACGTGTACCTGGCCGCAATCCGGGCGCAGCAGGCCAGTCGTGATCTTCAGCGTAGTAGTTTTGCCCGCCCCGTTCGGACCCAGGAACGCAAACACTTCGCCGGCTTGAAGCTCCAACGACAGATTGTGCACCGCCGCCTTGCGCCCAAAGGACTTCGAGACGTTCTGCAGCCGCACCACCGGCCCTGCGGCTGGCACGCCAGTCGATTGCGGCTCCTGGTCGCTCAATTCGCGCTGTCGCATATCGTTTTCCGGTTCACGCCCTGTCAGCCGAAATTCGCCCCGGCGTGCGGGAGCAAAACGCCGTCACGGGTTTTCCGCTCGCCAAGTCTGCGCCCTGTTGTATGCTTCCTCATCAAACGGCTCATCTCGCAAGATAAGCCGCCCCAGCAATGGCAGGAGTCCGACCTCCTGGCACAGCACCGTACCGTCCGGCGCCACCCACGCCCGCAGTCGCGGGGCCTCGACGACAAAGGCCTCCACAGCCTGCCCCGCATGCTCAATCACCTCGGTGCCCGTAACGCGCACAATCTCCGGCTCCTGGACCAGCACTTGCGAACTAAAACCCGGCATGACCTGGCTAAGCGGGTTCATCAACTGCAGCCGCCACGTCTGCCCGACATACAGGCCGGGCAGCCGCATAAAGGGCCGCAATACATCTCCGAAGGCCCGCGTCAAGCGGGCATCCAGCACGAACACGCCTTGCTCGCGGCCGGCCTGCCAGCGGCAGGCGAACTGATCGGGCGGCATGAGTTCGCCGCGCAACATGACCGTGAGCGGCAAACCGTGCAAGCTGATCGTGAGTTCGTCAAGAACCTGATCCGGCCCGGTGTAGCGCAACTCGCTATCGACGCGCACCTTCGGCGTATGCAGGCCGTCGGGCAGGTCGATGGAATTCAGTAGCGTCGTGGAGCTCACAGAGACGTAGCGCTCCAGCGTCTGAATCTGTGTCCAACTGTGGCCGATGCAGCGGTCGTGGGCGTCGAAGATGCCGATCTGCTGGCGCTCGTAGAGCAGGTTGTCCCCGGCCTGGGGTTCGACGCGCGGAGGGTCGCCGGCGGTCCAGCGCGGCAATATGTCGCGCACGAACAACGAAGTGTTGCCCGCGAGCATGGCCAGCACTACGCCAATTCCGATCCAGCGGTTCAGCATTCGGGCCTCATGCTCGCAACCAGCCGGGCGGGCCATTCCCGCCGCCAACCCGCACGAATTCTACGGATGCCCAAGTAAGCGGGTCAATTCTGAGCGCTGCGCCAGCCGTCAGGTGCGAAAATCCCCCAACCTCGCTATAACTCCACCCCCATGGACCTGACCATCCTGGTCGTATTCTGCCTCGTTTACATGGGAATGATCCTCGGCCGCTTTCCCGGCCTGGCGATCGATCGCACCGGCGTGGCCCTGCTGGGCGCCATCGCCCTGGTCGCCACCGGCCGGCTGACGCCCGAAGCCGCCTGGAACGCGATCGACGTGCCCACCATAACGCTGCTGCTGAGCTTGATGGTGGTTTCGGCTCAGTTCCGCCTGGGAGGTTTCTATTCGGTGGTCGCCCAACGCCTGTCGACCGCGCAAGTCTCACCCAGCGTACTGCTGCTTCTGCTGATCGGTGTGAGCGCACTGCTGTCGGCCGTGCTGGCGAACGACATCGTCTGCCTGGCCTTCACCCCCCTGCTCATCGAGGGCTGTGTGCGGCGCGGACTGAAGCCGGTCCCGTTCCTGCTGGCGCTGGCGTGCGCGTCAAACGTCGGATCGGCCGCCACGCTGATCGGTAATCCGCAGAACATGTTGATTGGCCAGAAACTGAACCTGTCCTTCTCCGGCTATTTGCTTGACGGCGTCTTGCCCGCGGCGCTGGGGTGCGTGGCCATTTGGCTGCTGATTTGCTGGTTGGTGCACGGCCAGTGGCGGCAGCGGCCGGGCACGATCGATATCCCCGCGCCGCACTTTGACCTCTGGCAGACCGCCAAAGGCAGCGTGGTGCTGGCCGGTTTGATGGCGGCGTTTCTCTTCGCGCCCTGGCCGCGTGAAGTCGTGGCGCTGGCCGCGGCCGGCCTGCTGCTGATGAGCCGCTACCTGCACACGCGCCGCATGCTGGCGCAGGTGGATTGGCAGCTCCTGGTGCTGTTTGCCGGCTTGTTCGTCGTCAATCACGCCCTGGCGGCCTCCGGCATGCTGGCGCAGGGCATGGAACGGCTGCACGCGGCCGGCGTCGCGGTCGAGCAACCCGTGTGGCTCTTTGGCACGACGGTGGTGCTCTCGAACCTCGTCTCGAACGTGCCGGCCGTCATGCTCTTGCTGCCGGCGGCGACGCACCCTCAAGCCGGGGCAATCCTGGCCCTGGCTAGCACGTTGGCCGGCAATCTCTTCATTGTGGGCAGCATTGCCAACATCATCGTGATCGACCAGGCCGAGCGCCTTGGCATTCGCATCACGTGGCGTGAGCACGCACGCGTCGGGGTACCCGTAACGCTTGCCACGCTGGCCATCGCCGGCGCGTGGCTGTATTTCCGCGCCGGCGCACAGTGTTAAGCTGTCGGCTGGCAGTTATCAGCTTTCGCCTCACTCGCATCAGGGAGGTCGCACCTACGGCGTGATAAAGTGATAAAGTGATAGAGTGATAAGGGGTTTCGCGGACCACTTTTATCACCCTATCACTTTATCACCTTATCACGTTATCGCAGGCGCGGCTTGGGTCTCGGTTGACGTTTGGGCGGTAGCCGGCGCCGGCCACGCGCTAGGGCTTGTTACGATTGAAGTCAAACGGAAAGCGCGGCTGGCGGGCGGCCGGGTCATCCAGGCCGAGGGCCAGGCGTGCCGCCTCGGGTAGCGATTCGAGCGTCCAGGGCGGATCCCACACCAATTCCACCTTCACATCTGTCACGCCGTGTACCAGTCTGACTCGGTTTTCCACTTCGGCCGGCATCGATCCGGCTACCGGGCACAGCGGCGATGTCAGCGTCATGCGAATATGGACCGCCCCCTGCTCGCTTACGTCCACGCCATAAATCAGGCCGAGGTCGTAGATGTTCAGTGGAATTTCCGGATCAAAGATTGTCCGCAGCGCCCGGATGGTTTCCGCCTCTATGCGTTTGCGATCCAGTTCGTCCATCAGGTCGTCCCACATCTATGCGTTTGCACATTACCTTCGGTTATCACAGTTCGTCCGATTTCTATGCGTTTGCAAATCGCGTTCGGGGGGTCACAGTTCGTCCGACTCGGTCGACACTACTTCGCCGCGGTTCTCCAATGCCGCATCCAGCGTGTGCCAAGCCAGCGTGGCGCATTTCACACGCGCCGGGTACTTGCGCACGCCCGAAAAGACTTCCAGCTTGCCCAGTCCCGGCCCACCCACCGGTCCCGGCCCACCCAGCGGCTCCTGCGGCTGCCCCGTAACCAGGCCGTGGAACCGCCTGAAGATCGCCCTCGCCTCGGCCAGCGTTTTGCCCTTCAGCGTCTCCGTCATCAGCGAGGCTGAGGCCGTCGAGATCGCACAGCCGCTGCCCTCGAAAGTCACTTCCTTTACCAGGTCGCTGTCCATCTTCAGGAACACGGTGACATGGTCGCCGCACAGCGGGTTATAGCCCTCGGCCATGCGGTCCGCCTGCGGCAGCGTCCGCCGGTTCCGGGGCCGGCGGTAATGATCCAGGATCAACTGCTGATACAGTTCGTCCAGTTCGCTCATGAAAAGACCTTCACGACCTGCCGTATCCCCGCGACCAGGACGTCAATCTCCTCATGAGTATTGTAGAAGGCCAGCGCGGCGCGGCAGGTCGCGGGCACGCCGAAATGTTGCATTACCGGTTGGGCGCAGTGATGCCCGCTGCGAATTGCGATGCCCAGCGTATCCAGCACCGTGCCGACGTCGTGCGGATGGATGTCTTTGAGCACGAATGACAGAATGCCCGCCTTCTCACTAGCGGTGCCGATCAGCCGCACTTGCGGGATTTCGCCCAGGGCTGCGGCCCCGTATGCGAGCAAATCGCGCTCGTAAGCCATAATGGCGTCCCGGCCCAGGCGTTCGAGGTATTCCACGGCCGCGCCCAGCCCGATCGCGCCGGCGATGTTCGGTGTGCCGGCCTCGAAGCGGGCCGGCGGCTCGCGAAAGGTCGTCTTTTCGAATGTAACGGACGTGATCATCTCGCCGCCACCCTGGTAAGGCGCCATGGACTCGAGCAGCTCATATCGCCCGTACAGCACGCCCACGCCCGTCGGTCCGAAAGTCTTGTGACTCGAGAACACGTAGAAATCACAGTCCAGGGCGCGCACGTCCACCGGCATATGCGGCACAGCCTGGGCGCCGTCCACGAGAACCACCGCACCGGCGCTATGCGCCCGGGCGATCACGTGCTCGACCGGGTTGACTGTCCCCAGTGCATTCGAGACGTGCGTCACTGCGACCAGGCGCGTGCGCGGCCCGAGCATGTGCTCATACTCTTCCATACGCAGCTCGCCGCGATCATCCATCGGGACGACCCGCAGCACGGCGCCCGTCTGCTCACACAGCATCTGCCAGGGCACGATATTGGAGTGATGTTCCATCTCCGAGATCAGGATTTCGTCGCCGGCGCGTACCTGCGCGCGGCCGAAGGTCTGCGCGACGAGATTGATCGCCTCGGTGGCCCCGCGCACGAACACTATTTCTTCGGCCTGACCGGCATTGATGAAACGCTGCACCTTGTGGCGCGCGGCCTCATAGGCTTCAGTGGCGCGCATGCTCAGCGCATGCAACCCGCGATGCACGTTTGCATTGTCGCGCTCGTAGTAGTCCCGTATACACTCAATCACTACTTGTGGCTTTTGCGTCGTGGCCGCATTATCAAGATAGACCAGCGGATGGCCGTTGACCTCCTGCAGCAGCGCGGGAAAGTCGGCCCGGATGCGGCGCACCTCCAGCGGTGCTTCCGACGGCGTGTCACGTACCAGTGTGGGGATCGTGCTCACGACAGCGCCTCGAGGAATTCGCCCTGCGGCAGCCGGTCCGCCAGTTCACGCTGCAGCCGCCGCCGCAAGGACTCAATTTCGACCTGCGCCAGGCTCTCGCTGGCGAAGGCATAGACCAGCAGGCTGCGGGCGGCGGCCTCAGACAGGCCGCGCGAGCGCAGGTAGAACAGCGCGTCGCGATCGATCTGGCCGATGGTCGCCCCGTGCGTACACTTGACGTCATCCGCGTGGATCTCGAGCTGCGGCTTGCTGTCCACTTGGGCCTCGCCCGAGAGCATCAGGTTCTTGTTGGTCTGCTTGGCGTCCGTCTGCTGTGCCCCGCGGTGCACCACAATGCGCCCGGTGAAGACGGCCCGCGCCCGTCCTTCCAGAATACCCTTAAACACTTCGCGGCTGTCGCAGTGCGGCGCGACGTGTTCGACGCGCAGATGATTGTCCACATGCTGGTCGCCACCCACCAGGTATAGACCCAGCAGCCGGCAATGGCCGCCCGCCCCGGCCAGGACACTGTTGATATTGTGCCGGACCAGTCCGCCGCCGAGCGTAATGCAATGCGAGAGAACTTCGCTGTCGCGCTTCTGATGAATTTGCACTGTTCCGATGTGATACGTGCCCAGCGCCTCGCGCGCCAGCTTGTAGTGCCGCAACTGGGCCCGTTCGCCGACGACCAGTTCCGTGACCGCGTTCGTAAAAGACGTCCCCTCGCCCAGGCTGATGTAGCTTTCCACGATCGAAGCCTGGGCTTCGTCATCCACGAGCACGAGCGTACGCGGGTGGACCATGCTCGGCGCCTCGCCCGGCACACTGATGTGCACAATGTGCAGCGGCCGCTCGGCCATGTGCCGCCGCGGAATCCGGACGTAAGCCCCATCCGCCATAAATGCGGTGTTCAGCGCCACGAAGCTGCAATCCATGTAGTCGGCGTGTTGCGCCAGATAGTCTTCAAGTTCGCCGTCACCCGTGGCCAGCGCGCTCCCCAGGCTGCCGCAGCGGACGCCGTTTTCGGCCGACAATGTCGAGAGGTCCGGCGCGTACCGGCCGTTCACGAGAATCATTTGCTCGCCGCCCACATCCCA
>JAGPEO010000148.1 GCA_018056925.1 Phycisphaerae bacterium | reverse complement strand
GCTGTACAACGCGGAGAGCGGCGAAAAGCAGCAGCTTACGAGCGCACTCTTCAACAGCAGCAACCCGACATTCGATCGAGAGGGCGATTACCTCTACTTCATCACGAATCGAAACGTCGATACGCCGATCTACACTGAGCTGGGCAACACCTGGGTATATGTGAAGACGGAGATGCTGTGCCTGGCGCCGCTGCGAGCCGAGGTCGGCTCGCCATGGGCGCCCAAGAGCGACGAGGAGAAGTGGGGCCAGGCCAAGGAGAAGGCGGAGAAGAAGGAAAAGGCGGACAAGGAGGAGAAACAGAAGGAAGAAAAGGACGAATCCGGCGGAGAAGATAAGGACGAATCGAGCGAAGCGGAAAAGGATGACTCGGGCGCAGGCGACGCCGGGCAGCCGGCGACCTCCAGCGCGCCGGCCGAACAGCCCCAGGAAGCCGAAGAGCGGGAAGCAGTAAGCAAGAAAGACAAGAAGAAAAAGAAGATCAAGCCCGTAGAAATCGAGCTCGAGGGGTTCGAGGCGCGGGCCGTTCCATTGCCGGTGCCGGCCGGCAATTTCAGCCACCTCGCAGTCAACGATGAGGGGCATTTGCTGTACGTGCGTCATCCGTTGCGCGGTTCGGACGACAAGCCGGCCATCCAAATCTTCGACGTCAAGGACGACGAGAAGAAAGAGAAGACCGTGCTCAAGGACGTGCGCGGCTTCGACCTCAGCGCCGACGGCAAGAAAATCCTCGTTCGCAAGGACGGCAAGCTGTTCATCGTCAAGGCTCGGCCGGATCAGAAGACCGACAAGGCCATGCCCACCAGAGGCATGGTGGTGAGCATCGATCCGCGGCAGGAGTGGCGCGAAGTTTTCAGCGAGGCCTGGCGGATCATGCGCGATTTCTTCTACGTGCCCAACATGCACGGCGTTGACTGGCCGGGCATCCGGTCACGATACGGCAAGATGCTCGAGGATTGCGTTTGCCGCGAGGACGTGAGTTTCATCATCAAGGAAATGATTTCGGAGTTGAACGTCGGGCACGCCTATTACAACGCTACGGATCCCGACCAGGGGCCGCGCGTTTCGGTGGGGTTGCTCGGGGTCGATTTCGAGCTGCAGGATGGCGCCTATCGAATCAGCAAGATTTACGCCGGCGGGCCGTGGGACCTCGATGCCCGCGGACCGCTGAGCCAGCCGGGCATTAACGTCAGGGAGGGAAACTACCTATTGGCGGTGAACGGCTTGCCGCTCGATACGCGGGCAGATCCGTGGGCCGCTTTCCAGGGTTTGGCGGGCCGCACGGTTGTCTTGACCGTCAGCGACCAGCCTGCCCTGAATGACGAGGCGCGTGATGTCGTCGTCGAGTTGCTGGTCAGCGATCGCGAGCTCCGCTATCGCGCCTGGATCGAGGCCAAACGGGCTTATGTGGATGAGCGCAGCGGGGGTAAAGTCGGCTACATCTACGTTCCGAACACCGGGCGCGACGGGCAAGCCGATTTGGTGCGTCAATTCCACGGTCAACGCTTCAAGCAGGCGCTGATCATCGACGACCGCTGGAACGGCGGCGGCCAGATTCCGGATCGGTTCATCGAGTTGTTGAATCGCCCGCTCTTGAGCATGTGGGCGCGGCGCCACGGGCGCCCGGGCCGCACGCCGCCACAAAGCCATCAAGGCCCGAAGTGCATGCTGATAAACGGCTTGGCTGGCTCGGGTGGAGATGCTTTTCCGGCGTACTTTCGGCAGACCGGTCTGGGCAAGCTTATCGGCACGCGGACTTGGGGCGGATTGGTCGGGATTTCGGGCAACCCCGATTTCATCGACGGGCGGCACATGAGCGTGCCCACGTTCGGCGCGTACAACCTCGACAGCACCTGGGCCATCGAGGGGCACGGCGTTGATCCGGACATCGAGGTGATCGACGACCCGTCAAGGATGGTCGACGGCGGCGACCCGCAGCTTGATCGTGCGATCGAGCTGATGCTCGAAGAAATTGCGCTGCACCCGTTCATTGAACCTCCGCCGCCTCCGCCGCCGGACCGCAGCGGCATGGGCTTGGAGAACGAGCGCGGAAAGAACTAAGCGGAGTCCGCGGCTATCCGAGCCGGCCGCGCGGGTTCTGAGGTGCACGCCTGGGCAGGCTCGCTCAAATGAAACGCGCCGATACTCTCCGGTTCAGAGAGGATCGGCGCGTTCGGGAGAGCCCCGCGGCTGCGGGGCTCGAATTAGCGTAAGAGCACTGCTTGTAGACTAAGCCGGGATCAACGACGGGATCAGAAGCCCGAGAATCAGGCCGATGCCGCCGAAAAACAACAAACCCAGCAACCAAGTCATAAGCACACCTCACAAAGGGCTCACGGGGCATTGGGCCCGCGAGCCCTTTTGAAATCACCTCGGTAAATCAGACATTCTGACCGGCGAGCAGGGCAAGAACGAATAGGATGACGCCGGCCCAAGTCAGCCACCACCACCATCCTACCATGCTGTCCTCCTTCACATTAGGCTCCCCACATGCATGGGGAGCTCGTTCAGAAGTCGCTTGTCACTGGATAAAGTCGCAACCGCGACGTACCAGCACTTCTACACCTAGGCAGCCGCCTGGCCGGTGAGAATGAAAATAATGACCGCGGCGATTGCGCCCCAGAACAGCAACTCAATCCATCCACCAAACATTTGAACTCCTTCGAAAAAAAGGCAGGTCAAAGCGGCCCCCGCAAACCGGCGGGGGCCATGCTTCTCATCCGCGCCAGCGGATTCCTGTTAGACGGCCTGCGTGAACAGCCAGAACACGAGTGCCCCGATTCCGATCCAGATCAACAATCCCCAAAAATCCATCGCGCTTCTCCATTGCTGCGAGACTGAAAAAAGGGTTGGTTCCCGCCACAATGGCAGGACCGCGCAAACCCAACCAAAAAACATAATCCGGACCTATGGGCACTTCTGTCAAGAGAGTCAACAAGAAAATTTACGCCCGGGCTGCACGAAATCGGCCGACGCCGTAACATGGATCAAATGCGTTCGGCCCGGTTTCGCCCAATTCTGTCCGTCGTCGTCCCGGTGTACAACGAAGCCGCGAACGTTGCGGCCTTTCTGGACCGTACTCTCCGCGTTCTGCAGGCGTTGAACCGCGATTTTGAGCTCTTGTTCGTGGACGATGGCAGTTGCGATGAAACCGCCAGCCGAATCACCGCCGCCGCCGTCGATTGCCCGGCTGTGCGACTGGTGCGGCTCTCGCGAAACTTCGGACATCAGGCTGCTTTGGTGGCCGGATTGGCGCAGGCGCGCGGTGCGGCCGTCATCACCATGGACGGCGATCTCCAGCATCCGCCGGAACTGATCCCTCAACTCGTAGCCGCCTGGGATGCCGGCGCAGACGTCGTCCAAGCCGTGCGACGCGCCCCGGTGGACGACAGCCCCCTGAAACGGGCCGGGTCGCGCGCGTTCTACCGGCTGCTGTCAGCGGTATCGCGGCTGGCGGTCACGCCCGGAGCTTCGGATTTCCGGCTGATGTCTCGCCCGGCGGTGGACGCATTCCTAGCCTGCCCCGAGCGTTGTCGCTTCAACCGCGGTCTGGTGCACTGGATCGGCTTTACGCGGGACGAAATTCTGTACGAGGCCGCCACGCGGCACGCCGGGCGCTCCAAGTACTCATGGTCCGCCATGATTCGGCTGGCGGGCGACGCGATTTTTTCGTTTTCGTCCGTGCCCTTGCGGCTGGCGGGTTTGGCTGGGGCGTGCGTTTCGGTCGTGGCGACGTTCTATCTGCTGTTCGTGCTGGGAGCATACTTCTTCACGGATCGGACCGTCGCCGGGTGGGCATCGACGCTAGCCGCCGTTCTGGTTCTGGGTGGCGTGAATCTGACCGTAATGTGGATTCTGGGAGAGTACGTCGGGCGGCTGTACGAGGAGGTTAAGCAGCGCCCGATTTACATTGTCCGCCCGGATGGTCGTGCGGATGCCCAGTCCGGGGCCGAGCGCGAAGGGGAGCCTGAAGAACAGCCTGCCGACCGCCAAGAACGCGTCGGCGTTTAAGGAGGTCGATTCTCACCGCCAGCATGGGGCTAGTTCATGTTTGCCCCCGATTGCGGAAATTTTCGCACCGGCCGGCATATTCGTAATATCGGCCGTATTCCTGGCTGGGGCGCGATCTCTACCAGGCCCGGTGACCAGCAGTGGTACGGCACTTGCAAAGGTCAGATTGGGTGGAGCGGGTTCGGTCTTGTCTAATGCCACCCGCCACGGAGCTGGTACATGTTCAAGATTTTGGATGCCAGGCAGCTCGCATCGGACGTGAAGTGGTTTCGCATCGAGGCCCCGTTGGTGGCCAAACACCGGCAGCCGGGCCAGTTCGTCATTTTACGCCTGCAACACACCGGCGAGCGTATCCCGCTGACGATGGCCAACGCCGACCGGAACACCGGCACGATTGAGCTGATCGTGAAGGCCATCGGCAAGACCACGCGTGAGCTGTGCCGGAAGCAGGCCGGCGACACGATCGCCGACGTCATGGGCCCGCTCGGCCGTCCCACGGAGATCATGCGTGTCGATCACGCAGTCCTGGTTGGGGGCGGCGTCGGCACGGCCGTGATTTACCCGTTGGTCACCGCTCTGCGGGAGGCCGGATGCTTCGTATCATCAATTACGGGCGGCCGAACGAAAGAGCTGGTCGTGCTTGAGGACGAGCTGCGCCGGGTTTCGAACGTGGTCTACGCGACGACGGACGACGGCAGCTACGGCTTCAAGGGCACGGTGGCCGACAAGTTGCGTGAGCTGATCGCGGACAAGCGGCGGCCGATCGGGGTCGTCTATGCGGCCGGTCCGGTGCCGATGATGCGCGCGGTCTGCGAGCTGACCCGCTCGGCGGGGATCAAGACGATCGTGTCCCTGAACCCGATCATGATCGACGGCACCGGCATGTGCGGCGGCTGTCGCGTGACGGTCGGCGACAAGACCAAGTACGCGTGCGTGGACGGGCCGGAGTTCGACGGCCACCTGGTCAACTTCGCCGAGCTGTCGGACCGACTGACCACGTATCGCAAGCAGGAACAGATTTCGCTGGAGCGCGCAGAGCACGCCGGCCACCAGTGCCGGCTCAATGAACCGGCCAAGGTAAGCCGCTGAGGCTAAATGGAAGGCGGCGCCGGTCGGCGATTTTGGAGGTCGGGTCCGCAGGCCGGACGCTTGAGAACTTAACACCGCGTCGCGGTTTAGAGAGCTATGCCGGGTCATTAATCCTGGCATGATTTTGAGGTTGAGTCCCATGTCGATGACCGCCAAAGAGCGTATGGCAATCACCCGGCAGCACATGCCGGAGCGCGAGCCCATGGAGCGCAATCGCGATTTCCGCGAGGTTAACCTGGGCTTTTCCGTGGCCCTCGCCCAACTTGAGGCTAACCGCTGCCTGCAATGCAAAGACCGCAAGTGCGTCAGCGGCTGTCCCGTCGGCATCGATATTCCCGGCTTCCTCGAGAAAGTCTCCGCCGGCGACTTGCGCGGCGCCGCCGAGCTGCTCCTCAGCGCCAACGCGCTGCCCGGCATCACCGGCCGCGTCTGCCCGCAGGAGGAGCAGTGCGAGCAGCTCTGCATCCGCGGCAAGAAGGGCGAACCGGTCGCCGTGGGGCATCTGGAGCGCTTCGTCGCCGACTGGGCCCGTGAAAACCTGGATATGAAGCAACTGATCGGCCCGCCCACCGGTTTCCGCGTGGCGGTCGTCGGCTCCGGACCGGCCGGGCTGACCTGCGCCGGCGAGTTGGCCCGCAAAGGCCACAATGTCACGGTTTTTGAAGCCCTGCATCAGCCGGGCGGCGTCCTGACGTACGGTATCCCTGAGTTCCGCTTGCCGAACAAGATCATCGACGCCGAGGTGGATCGCCTGCGGCAAATGGGCGTTAAGATCATCTGCAACGTCGTCATCGGGCGCACGTTTACGGTCGATGAGCTGCTGAACGAAGAGGGGTTCGACGCCATGTTCATCGCCAATGGCGCCGGGCTGCCGATCTTTATGAACATCCCCGGGGAGAACCTCAAGGGCGTCTACTCGGCGAACGAATACCTCACCCGTTCCAACCTGATGCGGGCTTACGACTTCCCTGACTTCGACACACCGATCATCCGCGGCGAGCGCGTGGTCGTCATCGGCGGCGGCAACGTCGCGATGGACGCCGTGCGCACCGCCAAGCGCCTGGGCGCCAAGGAGGCCACCCTCGTTTATCGCCGCAGCCGCAACGAAATGCCGGCGCGCGTCGAAGAGGTCAAGCACGCGGAAGAGGAAGGCATCATCTTCAAGTTCTTGACCAACCCGGTTCGCTACCTCGGTACGGAGGACGGCTGGATCCGCGGCGTTGAGTGCCAGCAGATGGAGCTGGGCGAGCCGGACGAGTCCGGCCGCCGTCGGCCTGTGCCGGTCAAGGGCTCCGAGTTCGTGATCGAGTGCGACGTTGCGATTCCGGCCATCGGCACGCGCGCTAACCCACTGCTGACCTCAACCACGCCTGACCTGAAGACGAACAAGTGGGGCTACATCGAGGTGGACGAAAACGGCGCCACGAGCAAGCCGGGCGTTTACGCGGGCGGCGACATCACCCGCGGCTCCGCGACCGTGATTCTTGCCATGGGCGACGGCAAGAAAGCGGCCCGCTCGATTGATCAGTATCTTGCAGGCAAGACGCCGAGGACTGCGAAGCGGTAGATGGTGCGCCCCGGTTAAGCCGGGCTCGCCGTCGTGCCTCGAAGCGGCGGCTACCGTTCTGCTTCGGCGAGCGCCGCGAATTCCTGCGCCAGCGCCGGATACAGCGCCTGATAACGCCGGTAGTACCGTGCGTACACAGCCTCGTCCGGTCCTGGTGCGCAGCGCTCGCTAACCTTGACGACCGCTTGGCAAGCGCTCGGCACGTCGGCGTACACACCAGTCCCCACACCGGCCAGCAGTGCCGCGCCGAAGGCGGCCCCCTGGGTCATGTTCACGGTGACGATTTCCGTGCCGAATGCGTCAGCCAGCATCTGGCGCCATACCGGGCTACGGGCTCCGCCGCCGGAAGCGCGAACCTGCCGGATTTCCAGGCCCAGCCCGCGCATCAGCTCCAACGAATCTCGCAGGCCGAAGGTGACGCCTTCCATGACCGCCCGTGTCAAATGCGCCTTCGTATGCCGCAGCGTCAGACCCACGAATGCCCCGCGTGCATGCGGATCCGGGTGCGGCGTCCGCTCGCCGCACAAGTACGGCAGGAACAGCAGCCCCTCGCAGCCGGCTGGCGCCTGGGCCGCCTCAGCGGTCAGGATGTCGTACGCATCGCCGCCGCCGGCCGCGGCCTGCGAGCGCTCCACCTCCCCCAGCGTGTCGCGATACCACCGGAAGCTCCCGCCCGCCGCCAGCATTACGCCCATCAGGTGCCACAGCCCCGGGGCGGCGTGGCAAAAGGCATGCAATCGGCCGCGCGGCTCCGGGCGATAAGCGTTGCGCGCTGCGAACACCACGCCCGACGTGCCTATGGTCACCGAAACTATCCCCTCGGATACAACGCCCGTGCCCACGGCTTGCGCTGCCTGGTCGCCCGCTCCGCCGACGACCGGCGTACCCGCCTTCAGACCCGTTTCCGCAGCCGCCGCCGCGCTTACGGCCGCGCTGGCCACCAGCGATTCGGTAACCTCCGGCAACCACTCTTGGGGCACATCCAACGCGGCCAACATCTCCTCAGACCAGCACCTCCCCCCGACGTCGAACATGGCCGTGCCCGAGGCGTCCGACACGTCGCTGAAGAACTCGCCCGTGAGCCGGTAACGGATGTAATCCTTGGGCAGCAGCACGTGCTTGATCCGCCCGTAGACCTCCGGCTCATTCTCGCGTACCCAGACGATTTTCGGCGCCGTAAAGCCCGGCAGCACGGGATTCCCGGTTAACTGCAGAAGCCGCTGTTCGCCCACTTGCCCGGTAATCGCGGCGCACTGCGGCCCGGTTCGCTGATCGTTCCACATGATGCAGGGGCGCAACACCTCGCCGTGCTCGTCGAGCAGCACCAGCCCGTGCATTTGCCCGGTCAAGCCGACCCCGGCTACCGCCTCCGCGGGCGCCGCCGCCTGGTGCAGCACCTCACGCACGCTGGCAACCGTCGCGCTCCACCAGTCATGGGGATTCTGTTCCGCCCACAGCGGCCGCCGCGTCGCCATGGGGTATTCGCTGGTAGCTTCGGCCAGAACGGCGCCGGCGGCAGTGATGAGAATGGCCTTAGCGCCGGTGGTACCGACGTCAATACCTAGCAGCAGAGGCGAGTCGGGCATGTGCATCTCTCGCGTATGCATCTTCGCGTGAGCATCTCTCGCGTGTGCAACTCGTGTGTGCATCTCTCACGTGTGCCACTGCTTGAAAGCGCAGCTTCAAGCAGTGCGGGCCCAGTTGGCAATCCGTCGTATGTGCGTGGTGCGCCCGGTCGCTTTCTGACCTACGTATGCAGCCCGCCGTCGACCACGAACACCTGCCCCGTGATGTAACTGGCCGCCGGGCCCGCTAAGAACGCGACCATGCCCGCCACTTCTTCCGGACGCCCAAAACGCTGCATTGGGACCACCTGCTTCACGCGGGCCTTCAACTCTTCCGGCAGCACATTGGTCATGTCCGTTTCGATGAACCCCGGCGCTACCGCGTTGCACGTCACGCCGCGCTTGGCGATCTCCTTCGCGACCGACTTGGTCAAGCCGATCAGGCCCGCCTTCGCCGCGGCATAGTTCGCCTGGCCTTCATTCCCCATTATGCCGGAGACGCTGGCGATGTTGATGATGCGGCCCCGGCGAGCGCGGATCATCGGCCGGCAGACCGCACGAATAGTCCAGAATGCGGCCCGCAGATTGGTGTCCAGCACGCTATCGAACTGCTCGTCCTTCATGCCCATGACCAGGCCGTCGGCGGTGATACCGGCGTTGTTGACGAGAATGTCCAGCCGGTTGTGGCGTTCGAGCGTTTCCTCAATCACGCCTTCGACCGCGGCCCGGTCGGTCACGTCC
>JAGPEO010000147.1 GCA_018056925.1 Phycisphaerae bacterium | reverse complement strand
TCGGCCTGCCCGACGTGGGCTTGACGACCTTGACCGAAGCGGCTGCTCACGCCGCCCGCTGCGCGGCGGTCACTACCGTCCCGATCATCATGGATGCCGACACGGGCTTCGGCGGCCCGGAAAACGCCGCCCGCACCGTCGCGGAATTCGAGCGGGCCGGCTTGAGTGGGCTGCACCTGGAGGACCAGGAGTTTCCCAAGCGCTGCGGCCACCTGGCCGGTAAGCAGCTTGTACCAACCGACGAATTTTGTGCCAAGATCGCCGCGGCCGTTTCCGCCAAGCGCGATCCGGATTTCTTGATTATCGCCCGCACTGACGCGCGCGGCGTTACATCGTACGACGACGCAGTGGCCCGCGCCCACGCCTACTTGAAGGCCGGCGCCGACGCGATTTTCCCCGAAGCCCTGCAAACCCGCGAGGAATTCGAGCGCTTCGCCCGCGATGTGCCGGCGACACTGCTGGCAAACATGACCGAATTCGGCCGCACTCCGTACCTGACCGTCGAAGAGTTCGCGGCCATGGGCTACCGCCTCGTGATTTTCCCGGTCACGTTGCAACGCATCGCGATGAAGGCCATGGAGCGGGCGCTGGCCGTCTTGCGAGCGGAGGGCACACAGCGCGGCCTCTTGGACCAGATGCAGACCCGGCAAGAGCTATATGATCTGTTGGACTACGAACCGTGACTTCTGGTCTGGGTATGTAAGATTGTGATTGCAGCCCCCCAAAAGGCTGACTCGCGTCACCTGCCCCTCTTCCCACATTCCCGCTATTTAATGTCCGGAGCGCATCCATGACTTCCACCACCGCCGAAATCTACTCTCCCGGCCTCGAGGGCGTTATCGCCGGTGAAACCGCGATATGCTGCGTCGACCAGGATCGTTTGCTATATCGCGGGTACGACATCTCCGACTTGGCCGAGCACGCCAGTTTCGAGGAATGTGCCTTTCTGCTGTTACACGGCGAGTTGCCCACGGCTAAACAGCTTGAACTCTTTCGCGAACAAATCGAGGGTGAACGCGAGTTACCTGGCGCCGTGGTCGATGTGTTGCGCGCCATTCCACGTCAGGCGCCGATGATGGACGTGCTCCGCACCGGCGTCTCGCTGTGCGGAAACTTCAGCAGCGCCAAATCTCAAGGCCGCAGTAGCTTGATCACGCGGGCAGTGCGCGTGCTGGCCGAAGTGCCGAGCTTAATCGCCGCCCGCCTGCGCGTGATGGAGGGTAAATGGCCGGTCGAACCGCGCCCGGGCCTGTCGCATGCGGCCCAGTTCTTCTGGCAGGCGTTTCAGCGCGAGCCGACGCCGCTCGAGGAGAAGGTGCTCAACCTGACGCTCGTCCTTTATGCCGAACACGAATTCAATGCCTCGACGTTCGCCGCGCGCGTCTGTACCAGCACGCTGAGCGGGTTGCACTCGTCGGTCGTCGCGGCCATCGGCACGCTCAAGGGCCCGCTGCACGGCGGAGCCAACGAAGCCGCACTGCAGATGATGCTCCCGTTCTCCTCGGCCGCCCAGGCCCGCAAGTGGACGGAGGACGCGCTGGCCGGCAGCGCGAAAATCATGGGGTTCGGTCACCGCGTTTACAAAAACGGCGACCACCGCGCCCATATCCTCGAACCGTATGTTGACCAGTTGGCCGAGGCCCGTAACGAGCCCTGGCGGGCCGAGGTGTACCACGCCATCAAGCAGGTGATGTGGGAGAAAAAGCGGCTTCACCCGAACGTCGATTACCCCTGCGGGCTGGTCTACTACTTCCTCGGCCTGCCGCCGGATATCTACACGCCCCTGTTCGTCATGGCGCGCGTTAGCGGCTGGTGCGCGCACATCATCGAGCAGCATGAGCACAACCGCCTGATCCGCCCGCGCAGCAAATACACCGGCCCGCCGCGGCGACCGTGGCAGCCGCTGGCCGCGCGGTAAACATCCATCCAATCTCAAAAGCGCCGGCGCGCAAACCAGCCTTGCGCGCCGGCCGCGCTTTCTCGCGCGTTCCTTGGGCGGTGACTGGCATTTCACTCACTAGTCACGTCGCTGTCATGAACGGCGACCACACTGCAACATCGAACGCAAATCCGCTCGTCGCGGGAACAACTTGTCGCCGGAACAACAAGTCGCGAGCCAGACACCTTCAATAAAGGACCGACAAAATGCCAGAACAACAAACCGCAACACGCCCAGCGCAGGCCCAGAAGGAACAGCCCGGCCGCGAACACCTGATGCACCCACGACCCGAGTCGCAGGCCCGACGCTATAAGCCAGCCGGCAAGCTCGCGGGCAAGACCGCCTTGATAACCGGCGGGGACAGCGGCATCGGCCGCAGCGTCGCCGTCATGTTCGCCAAGGAGGGAGCGGACGTGGCCATCGTCTACCTCAATGAGCACCGGGACGCGGATGAAACCGGCCGGCTGATCGAGGCTGAGGGCCGCCGCTGCCTGAAGATTGCCGGCGACGTGGGCCGCGCCGACTTCTGCAAAGCGGCGGTCGAGCAAACCGTGCGCGAATTCGGCAAGCTCGACATTCTTGTTAATAACGCCGCTGAACAGCACGTCCAGCAGACACTGGAGGATGTCACTGAAGAGCAGCTCCGGCGCACTTTTGAAACAAACTTCTTCGGCTACTTCCTGATGACCCAGGCCGCCTTGAAGCACATGAAAGAAGGCGGCGCGATCATCAATACGACTTCCGTGACGGCTTTCCGCGGCAGTCCGCACCTGATCGACTACGCCTCGACCAAGGGCGCCATCGTTGCGTTCACCCGCTCGCTGGCGAAGTCACTGGCCAAGCGCGGCATCCGCGTCAACGCCGTGGCGCCCGGCCCCATTTGGACGCCGCTGATACCCGCCAGCTTTCCGCCCGAGCGGGTGGCGGAGTTCGGGGCGGACGTGCCTCTCGGCCGGCCGGGCGAGCCGGACGAGGTCGCACCGTGCTTCGTCTTTCTAGCCAGCGAGGACGCGTCCTACATGACGGGTCAGATCCTTCACCCCAACGGCGGCGAGATCGTGGGAAGCTGAATGAACCATCGCCGACAGCCCTCTAACTGGGGACAGTCCCAGTGACTGTCCCCAATTATACGATCTAGCGAGAACGCTCCATGTAGTGGCGAGCCTTCTCGATTAGTCGCTCATCCGAACATGCGGCCACTACGGAACAAACCGGCACGGCAACGTCAAGGCGTGCCGAAGTCGAGCGAGGTACGTGCGACGCGGTATCTCGACCGCGCCGAAGCGAGCCAGGTGCGGCGTGGTCCACTGCGTGTCGAGCAGCGTGTAGCCCCGCTCTTTTAGCCGCTCGACCAGTGCCACCAGCGCCACCTTCGAAGCCCCGCTTACGCGGAAGAACATCGATTCGCCGAAAAACGCCCCGCCCAACGCGACGCCGTAAAGCCCGCCGGCCAATCGCCCCCCCTGCCAGGCTTCGACGCTGTGCGCAAAGCCGAGCCGATGAAGTTGCTGATAAAGATCGATTATCTGCGATGAAATCCAGGTGCGGCGGCCGGCGGCGCAGGCCGAGATTACCTCGTCGAAGGCCGTGTTGATCCGGATTTCGAACACCTTTCGGCTGACAAGTTGCCGCACGGTGCGCGGCACGTGGAAGCTGTCGAACTCGAAAACCGTTCGCGGGTCCGGGCTGAACCAGTAAATCGTGCCATCGTCGTCGGCCATAGGGAAAATGCCCTGGCGGTAACCCGCGAGAACCAATTCAGGGGTGATGGGCATCTGCATGGCACGTGTCGCGGGAGGGAATTATCGATAAGTTTCTCCGGAACATCGGTCGGAGCCTGCCACTCTTAGGATGGGCCGTTTGAGCCCGTTATGCAAGTCCGCCAAGCCGGCGCTAAAAACCGGAAAGGGGCGCCAGCGGGCAGTTGTAGCCGGGCGGCGCGGCTTGTAAGCTATCGCCCTTCGTTCGGAGCCCCCTAGTTGTCACAACAAACCCACGGAGATTCGGCATGACGCCCGAAATGGTGCTCGAATTCATCAAAACCAATCACATTGAGTACGCAGATTTGAGGTTTTTGGATTTTCCCGGGCTTTGGCAGCATCTGACTGTTCCGGCCCGGGAGGTGACGCTGGATTCGTTCAAGGACGGGTTCGGCTTTGACGGTTCGTCCATTCGCGGCTGGCAGGCGATAAACGAATCGGACATGCTCATCGTGCCCGTGGCCGAGACGATGATTCTGGACCCGTTTTTCCAGCACCCGACTATCTCAATGATTTGCGACGTTAAGAACCCGCTCACACGTTCCGAATACTCGCGCGATCCGCGTTCGGTGGCGCGCAAAGCGGCCGCCTACATGAAGAACACGGGCATCGCTGACACGGCCTACTTCGGGCCGGAGTTGGAATTTTTCATCTTCGACAAGGCGATCTATGACCAGGGCATGAACTTCGCCAAGTACGAGGTCGATTCGCGCGAGGGCGTGTGGCGGCGCGGGCGCGACGAGCCGGACAACCTGGGCAACCAGTTGCGGGCGAAAGAGGGTTACTTCCCCCTGCCGCCGGCCGATTCGATGCACAATCTGCGCGGCGAAATGGTGGCTGTGCTTGAGCAGTGCGGAATTCACGTTGAGACGCACCATCACGAGGTCGCCACCGGCGGGCAAGCGGAGATCGACATGCGTTACGACCGGCTGGTGCGCATGGGCGACAAGGTCATGACCTACAAGTACATCATAAAGAACGTCGCGGCGCGGCACGGGAAAGTCGTAACGTTCATGCCGAAACCGCTGTTCGGCGACAACGGCAGCGGCATGCACACGCACTTCTCCCTGTGGAAGGACGAAACGCCCCTGTTCTTCGGAAACAAGTACGCCGAGCTGTCCGACCTGGCGCTGTGGTCCATCGGCGGCCTGATCAAGCACGCCGGCAGCCTGCTGGCGTTCTGCTGCCCGACCACCAACAGCTACAAGCGGCTGGTGCCGGGCTACGAGGCCCCCGTCAATCTGATTTACTCGTCAGGGAATCGCTCAGCTTTCGTGCGCATACCGATGTATCAGCACAACCCCAAGACCAAGCGGATCGAGTTCCGCTGCCCGGATTCGAGCTGCAACCCGTACCTGGCGTTCAGCGCGATTCTCATGGCGGCCCTCGATGGAATTCAGAACCGGATCGATCCGGGGCCGGCGGTGGACGGTAACCTGTACGATTTCTCGCCGGAGCAGCTGGCGGACATTGGCCACACACCGGCCTCGCTGGACGAAGCGCTGCGCGACCTGGACAAGGACCACGAATACCTGCTGCGCGGCGGCGTGTTTACGGAGGACGTGATCCGCTACTGGATCAAGTACAAGATGGACTGCGAAGTGGCGCCGCTCCGTACGCGCCCGCACCCGTACGAGTTCTGCCTGTATTTCGACATCTAAGTCACGACATGTAAGGCACGACCGGGAGGGCGACGCCCCCGCGGACCCGAGGCCCGCGGGGGCTCGCCCTATCGTGGCAGCGTATCGTCATTAAGGATTTGCGATTGCCGTTGGCGAGATCGGCGCGCCGGCGCCCGCCGGCACGCGGCGGCACCCCGGAGCGGCATTCCAACGGCATCCGCCGGCCGCGTTTCCGTTGGCTCGGGCGGTTTCGCGGGGCTGCCAAGTTGACAGTTGTGCAATTTTGATCGTGCCCGCGTGTGGGTGACATGCTATTCACGGGCATGTTTGCCGGCCCGCACCAGGCGCGTAAGTGTCTATCTGGGGCCGGTTTACGCACTGTGAGCGAAACCGCCATGCGCGCCGCCCAGTGGCATGTTGATTGCTGAGGCGGCCAGCAGCAGAACTGCTGCGCGCGCAAAATTGTTTTGACCCGCGTGGCTTAATGAGGCAAAATATAGAATTGGAGCGACACGCATGAAGAATGTCGGGATTCGTCCGCTCGGGGACAAGGTGCTGATCAAACGGCTTGAGGCGGAGGAAACCACCGCCGGCGGGATCGTGTTGCCTGACACCGCCAAGGAAAAACCCAAGCGCGGAACCGTTCTCAACGTCGGTGATGGGAAGCTTTTGGACACCGGCGAGCGGAAGCCGCTACAGGTAAAGAAGGGGGACCAAGTTCTGTTCACAAGCTACGCCGGCACCGAAATCAAGGTGGGCGGCGAAGAAATGATCATTATGGACGAGGGCGATATACTCGCTGTACTGGAGTAGTACATGCCGGTGGCACAGGGCTTCCAACTTGAGCGCGCCGTGGCTGACGCGGTCAGTCTGGTGAATGCACATTCAGGCCAGACCAGCGTCACCCTACGGTTCCACTCGGCCGAGTTCGGCGAAGTAGATTTCATCGCACATACGGCCAGCTTGAAGGGTGATCGGTTCGAGTTTTCCTCGGGATTTGAGACGTATGACGGCCGGCTCGACGAGCTGGCAAACATCAAAGCCGAGGTAATTCGTCACTGATGGCGCTGCCTGCGTGCTGACTTCAAAGGCTGACAGGCCGGGCGAGAACTCTTTCGCTTGGTTGCCAGTGTGCCAGTTTGACATAGGGCATGAGTGGATTGGCCGGTTTGGGGCGTGCCTTTCCGAGTTGTAAGTACCTGATTTCAGGCCACTTACGGGTAGTCGGCTCATTCCTGCGAAACATTTGGAACGGAACTTGAATGCCGCCGGGCCGGCGGGAAGGTTTTGTTCGTTGTTGGCCGGCGTGGGCCAGTGGGGCTGGGAGGTGGTCGACCGGGTTGAAACCGGTCCCGGATGTGGCGACCGGTTCAGAGCCGGCTCCACAAGTGTGTCAGACCGGTTGAAACCCGGTCCACAAGTTTCTGATGAATTCGGACAGCGTCGGCGGCTTCGACCCGCCGACAGAGACGGCCTAGTTAGGAGAGGTCGATGGCAGCAAAGCAAATTGCGTATGAGATGGAGGCCCGTGAGGCGATTCGGCGCGGAGTACGCCAACTCGCCCGGGCCGTGAAGGTGACGCTTGGACCGCGCGGCCGCAACGTCGTTCTCGAAAAATCGTTCGGCGCGCCGACGGTGACGAAAGACGGCGTGACAGTCGCGAAAGAGGTCGAGCTGGAAGACGCGTATGAGAACATGGGCGCCCAGATGGTCAAGGAGGTCGCCAGCAAGACGTCCAAGGACGCCGGCGACGGAACCACCACCGCGACCATCTACGCCGAGGCCATTTACGATGAGGGCCTCAAGAACCTGGCGGCCGGCGCGAACGCGATGGAGCTGAAGCGCGGCATCGACTTCGCCGTCGATACGGTCGTCGAGGCGTTGCAGAAGATGGCCGTACCGGTCAAGGGCAAGGAGCAGGTGGCCCAGGTCGGCATGTGCGCGGCCAACCAGGACCGTGAGATCGGCGACAAGATCGCCGAGGCGATGGATAAGGTCGGCAAGGACGGGGTTATCACGGTCGAGGAGGGCAAGGGAATCGAGACGACCGTCGACCTGGTCGAAGGCATGCAATTCGACAAGGGCTACATTTCGCCGCATTTTGTGAACAAGCCCGAGTCGATGGAGGCCGTGCTCGAGAACTGCTACGTGCTGGTTCACGAGAAGAAGCTCACCTCGATCAAGGACATGTTGCCGCTGCTGGAGAACGTGGCGCGCGCCGGCAAGCCGTTGTTGGTCATTGCCGAGGACGTCGAAGGCGAAGTCCTGGCGACGCTGGTCCTGAACAAGCTCCGCGGCATTATTCAGTGCTGCGCCGTGAAGGCCCCGGGCTTCGGCGATCGCCGCAAGGCCATGCTGGAGGACATCGCGATCCTGACCGGCGGGACGGCGGTATTTGAAGATCTGGGCATCAGCCTCGAGAAGATGAAGCTGGACGAACTGGGGCGTGCCAAGCGCGTGATCGTCGACAAGGACACCTGCACGATCATCGAAGGCGCCGGCGACCCGAAGAAGGTCAAAGGCCGCATCGAGGCGATCAAGAACGAAATCGAGCTGACCACCAGCGATTACGACCGTGAGAAGCTCGAAGAGCGGCTGGCGAAGCTGTCCGGTGGCGTGGCGCAGATCAACGTGGGTGCGGCCACCGAAGTCGAGATGAAGGAAAAGAAGGCGCGCGTCGAGGACGCCTTGCACGCGTGCCGCGCAGCGGTGGAAGAGGGCATTTTGCCGGGCGGCGGCGTGGCGGTTCTGAGGGTCAGCAAGGCGCTGGACCGGAGCGAGAAGAAGCTGGAAGGCGATCAGAAGACCGGTGTGGATATCGTGCGCCGCGCGCTGCGCGCTCCGATCAAGCAGATCGCGGAGAACGCCGGCCTGGACGGGTCAATTGTGGCTCAGAAGGTGATCGAGTCCGACGATCCGAACTTCGGCTACAACGCCCTGACGAATGCTTACGGCGACATGATCAAGATGGGCGTGATCGTTCCGCTGAAGGTGGAGCGCATCGCCCTGCAGAACGCCGCCAGCGTGGCCGGCCTGCTCCTGACCACGGATGCCGCGGTGAGCGAGATCAAGGAAAAGGAAGAGGAAAAGAAGGGCGGCCACGGCCACATGCACTAAGGCCACCGCCGCCTGGCGCCAAGTCTGAGTGTGCTACGGCCGGAGCGCTGCCGCGCTCCGGTCTTTTTTTACCCTCGCTCGTACGCGAATCCGTTTCGTACGGCCTCCCGCGCAGCCATCGCAGGCTCGACCCGGCCCCCAGGAACCCCCGGGGCAAGTGCCGCCCGCCCCCTCTACGCCTTATGTGCCTATACTTCCTATTTATACGATCATCGACGGTATTCCTAGCCCCCCCCCCTTTTTTTCATGTCACGTTGCCCTCGTCTTCGCCCGCTTCATCCGCCCCGCCCCTGTGAGCTTTGCACCCTTGACGCCCTCGCCCGGCAGACTGCCTCACCCCAACACCGTCTCCTCTCAGCCGCCTGCCTTGCTGAACTCGGCGATCATCGACAACTGGTAGTCAACTGTGCCGCGCTCGTCGGCAAAGTCCGCCGTCAGCAGGAAGTCAAGTTGCAGTGTTCCGGCTTCGGTGACGCGATAGACGTCGGTCTCGGTGCCCGGCATCGAGAAGAAGACCTCGCCGGTGGCGGGATTTACG
>JAGPEO010000146.1 GCA_018056925.1 Phycisphaerae bacterium | reverse complement strand
GAGCGTCAGAAGTTGAGCGTGGCGCGGCTGGCGGCGGAAGCAGATGAACGCCGCAGAATGGAGGCCGCGGTGCGCGAGCGGGCCCAGATGCTGGAGCAATCTTACGATGCCGCCATGGCCTGGCCGCTGCACGGAACCATCACGTATTGGAACTCCGGCGCGGCGCGGCTGTACGGTTTTTCGCGGGCTGAGGCGATTGGCCGCAGTCCGCAGGAACTGCTGCGCACGCAAGTGGACGGGGGCCTGGAGGCGTGCTTTGCGGCGCTGGAGCGCGACGGGCGGTGGTCGGGCGAGCTGACGCAGCAGACCCGCGACGGACGTCAAGTGATCGTCGAGTCGCGCATGGTGCTGATGCCGGACGAAAGCGGCCGAGCGGGCGTGGTGATCGAAAGCACCCGCGATGTTACGGAACGCCGGCAGGCCGAGGCGAAGCTGCGCGAAAGCGAGTTATTTTACCGCCAGACGCTGGAGTCCATTCCGGGCATGGTCTTTACGACGCGTCCGGACGGCTATTGCGACTACCACAGCCAGCAGTGGGAGGACTACACGGGGGTTCCGACGAGCCAACAAGTCGGCACTAACTGGAACAAGCTGCTTCACCCGGACGACCAGGCCGGGGCGTACGCCGCCTGGCGCGCGGCGGTTGAGGAGCGGGGGTCGTACGATGTGGAATACCGCGTGCGCCGCCGTGACGGGCAGTACGAATGGTTCAACGTCAAAGGTCGCCCCATTCGCGACAGCTCGGGGCAGATCGTGCGCTGGTTCGGCGTGGCGACCAACATAAACGACTTGAAGCGCTCGGCGGAAGCGTTACACCGCGGGGCGCAGAACCTGCAACTGCTGTCGAAGACGGCCACCAGGCTGTTAATGGAGGACAGCCCCAAGGAAGCGCTGCGCGACATTTTCCCGGAGCTGTCCGCCCATCTGGGAATGGAGTTGTTCTTTAAGTTCCTCGTGAGTGAAGATGAGGAGCGCCTCATCCTCCAAGCCTCGGGCGGCATCGACGATGCCACCGTCCGGAGGCTGCAGCAGGCCGACATCACCGAGTCGATCAGCGGAGTTGTGGCTCGGCAGCGCCGGGCCGTCGTGGTCGAGGACGTGCAAAACTCCACCGATCCGGCGGCAGCCCTCATCCGATCGCTCGGCTTGACCGCTTATGCCTGCCATCCGCTTCTGGCGCGCGGACGGCTCGTCGGTACGCTGGGCTTCGGCACGCGGAGCCGGATTCACTTCAACCCCGACGAACTTGATTTGTTGCGCACCGTGTCCGACCAGGTCGCGATGGCACTCGAACGCAAGCGGCTGGTTACGGAACTGGAGCAGCGGGCCGACGAATTGACCGTGGCGAAGGCGAGTGCCGATGCGGCCACGAGCGCCGCGGAGCAGGCTAATCGGGCCAAGGACCGTTTCCTGGCGGTGCTTTCGCACGAGCTGCGGAACCCGCTTACGCCGGTGCTGGCCGCGGCAACACTGCTGGGACAGGGGCCCGGCGTGAGCGCCGATATGCGCGAGGGTCTCGAGGTGATCCGGCGCAACGCAGAATTGGAAGCGCGGCTGATAGATGATCTGCTCGACGTGACGCGGATTGCGCGCGGCAAGCTGCAACTGAATCGTAAGCCGGTACGGGTCTGCACAATCTTGAGCCGCGCGATCGAGGTGTGCCAGCCGGACATCGACGCGCGGCGGCTGCACTTCGGGTCGGAAATCGTAGGCGGCCCGCACGTCGTCAACGTTGACGCGGCACGGTTGCAACAAGTGTTCTGGAACGTGCTCAAGAACGCGATCAAGTTCACGCCGAACGAAGGGTGCATAGGCGCGCGCTGCTGGCGTGAGGACAGCTTGATCATCGTTGAGATCCGGGATAGCGGCATCGGTATTGAGCAGGAGGCGCTACAGCGCATCTTCAATGCGTTCGAACAGGCTGAGCCGATCATGACGCGCAGGTTCGGCGGGCTGGGGCTGGGGCTGGCGATCAGCAAGGCTATTGTCGAAATGCATGGCGGCACGATCGTGGCTTCCAGCAAGGGCAAGGGCCACGGGGCGACGTTTACCATCAAGCTCCCGGTCCACGCCGCGCAACCTCAAACGGAACCGGCGCAGCCGGGCAAAGCCGCACCTGCGTTGGAAGCGGCCGGACTGCGGATTTTGCTGGTGGAGGACCACGGCGACACGTCGCGCATCATGGCCCGGCTGCTTAAGAGCAGCGGTCACACCGTGCAAACGGCGGGCGACGTCGCCACCGCCGTTCTTCAGGCTCAGGCCAAGACCTTTGATCTGCTCATCAGCGACCTGGGCTTGCCCGACGGCAGCGGCATCGATCTGCTCAACCAGTTGCGCGCCAGCGGGCACGACTACCCGGCCATTGCGATGACCGGCTTCGGACAGGAAGAGGACATCGCACGCACGCGGGCGGCGGGCTTCACCGCGCACCTGGTGAAGCCGATTGACTTAGAGCAGATGACGCGGACGATCGCGGAAGCGGCCGGTCCAGCCCAGCAGCCGCAGCCGGTCACACCGAGGCACGGCACGTAGGGGTTGGCGCCCCCCTGCTGCGCCCCTGCTAACATCTATGAATAGGGCTATTAATTGACCGCGCTCGAACCGACCGCCCCCGGTCGAAGCGACTGCCCCGGCTGCCTGTCAGGCGCAAAAAAATGGGGCCCGTTCTCTCCGACCTGAGAACGGGCCCGTTTCCAAGCTGACGAGAAGGGCGAGCCGAACAGCATCTCGCCAACTCTCCTCCACACGCTGTGGAGAAGTTCGTGTGGTGCTACCCACTTAACTCAGTGCAAAGGCCGGGTATTCCCAAGCCTCCAACTTTTTTGTAAACTTTTGAAAAATTCGGAGCTCATACTCTCTTGAATAGTACGATGCCCAATTTCTTCGGTTCGCATGCCCGCCAGTGGCGCGGCTTTCATTTTGTTTACCCCGTAATCTCGCGCCGGGCGCACGGGCTGAGCATCGGAATTAATCTCAACCCGGACAAAGCCTGTAATTTCGATTGCGTTTACTGCCAGGTGAACCGCTCGGAAAACCTCTCCGCTCCCGGCTCTCAGCTACCGGTGCTTCGGCCGGAGGCGAGAAAGGTAGATTTAGCGGTCCTCGAACGCGAGTTGCGCACGCTGGCCGGCGGCGTTTGCGAGCTGTTTTCTGACAGGGAATTTATGTCCGTGCCGTCTGAATACAGACGGCTGAATGACATCGCGTTTTCCGGCGACGGTGAGCCGACCGCCTCCCCCCTGTTTTCAGAGGCGGCCAGGCTGGCGGCGACTGTGCGCGGGGATTACAAGTTAAACGAGGCCAAGATCGTCGTTATTACGGACGCCTGCTTTTTGAACCGGCCGAAAGTGGCCGAGGCGCTGGCGTTCCTCGATCAACACAACGGCGAAATTTGGGCCAAGCTCGACGCGGGGACCGAGGAGGCCTTTCGGCGCGTGAACCGCCCGCGCGGCGCGACGCTGGAGCACGTCCTGCAGAACATTCTGGGGGCGGCGCGCATTCGGCCGATCGTCATCCAGTCTTTGTTCCTGAGGTTGCACGGGGAGGCACCAACCGAGGAGGAGATAGCAGCCTACGTTGACCGTTTGCGCTGGATAGGCGAAGGCGGCGGGCGGATATCGCTGGTTCAGCTTTACACGGTAGCGCGGCGTCCGGCCGAGACGTACGCTGAGCCGCTCACTCTCGATGAGCTGGAACAAATCGCGGCGCGGGTCCGGGCCATTGGCCTGCGTGCCGAGTGCTATCCGTGACGCCGATCGACAAATTCTTACAGTCCCGACGATAAAGTTTACAGTCCCAGGGAACAGTGCTCGGAAGTCCCGACGGGTGGGTTATGACGGTCCCGCGTTTTGCCGGGCCAACGCAATCTCTTCCGCGATGCGCAGGATTTTGCGCGCGTGGCGGTTCTTCGCTTGCGGCCCCAGTTCCCGCCAGCCTTGGCCTGCGACCAGGACGTCAACCGCCGCGCGGCGCGCCCCGATCGCCTCGGGCCGGTTGAGTACGATCGCGTCCAGGCGTTTTTGACGCAGCTTGCGCTCCGCGTTACGCCGCCCGGCACGGTCCTCCAGAGCGAAGCCAATCACGACCTGTTTCGGCCCGCGCCGCGCCGCTAACTCGCGAAGAATATCCACGGTCGCCTTCAGCTTCAGAACCAGGTCCGCGCGCGACTTCTTGCGTTTAAACGCCGCCGGCCGGCGCGGAGTGTAATCGGCCACCGCCGCCGCCATTATGAGCACGTCGTGCTCCGGCCAGCGCCTCTGGCATTCGGCCAGCATCTGCGCCGCCGAGACTACTGGCACGGCGCGCACGCCTGCCGGCTCCTCCAGATTGACCGGCCCGTGTATCAGCGTCACACGCATCCCGCGCTCAACCGCTGCGGCGGCCAGGGCAAAACCCATCCGGCCGGACGAGTCGTTGGAAATGTAGCGCACCGGATCTATGTACTCGCGCGTCGGTCCGGCTGTGATCAGGATTCGCAGGCTGCGCTGTCTCATATCGGCTTCTTCTCCCGCCACTGTTACGTCATTCGGGGGGACTGGCGCTAATGCCGCCGAGCGCCTGGATGGCCGCACAGAGTGAGGCCACGTCGCCCAGGCGCTCGCCCAGGGCGGCGGGAACCAGGCGGCATGCTTCCGCCGCCCGCGGCAGCGCCTCACGCCGCATTTCCTCGCGCGCTGCGCCCAATATCGTTTCGCCAAGCCGGACGGCCAGCGACCCGATTACGATCACCTCCGGGTTGAGCACGTCCACCAGGATTGCCAGTCCGTAGCCGAGGCGGCGCGCGACTTCGTCCAACACGGCCAGAGCGTCGGCATCGCCGCCGGCGGCGAGGGCGGCGATGTCCTGGGCCGTGACAGCGGACGTTGCCCAGCGTTTGGGAAAGCGCGCCGCGGCCAATTTCGAAATTCCGGCCCCGCCGCAGAAGCCCTCCCAGCAGCCCGCTTTGCCGAAGGCGAATGGCCCGGTGTCGGCGATGCGAATGTGCCCGACTTCGCCGGCCAGGTCGCACGCGCCTCGGTAAAGCTGGCCGTTGATGATCAGTCCGCCGCCGAAACCCGTGCCCATAGTGAGGAATATCACGTGGCGCGCGCCGCGGGCCGCCCCGAAATACCATTCGGCCAGGGCTCCGGCGTTCCCGTCGTGCTCAATGTACACGGGCAGCCCAAATTTTTCCTTGAGCAGGTTTTTGAGCGGAATGTCGTCCCAGCCCGGCAGATTAGGCGGCGAGTGAATGATTCCGGGCTCAATCTCGAGCGGACCGCCAATCGAGACCGACACGACTTCGGCAGGCCGGCCCAATCGCTCCGCTTGGCGGCGAACCTCGTCGGCGTGCGTACACAGCTCGGCGAACGTCGCGAAGAACCCACGCTCCGGGCGCGTCGCAAAGGCTTGCCGCGCGTATATGGCCCCGTTCATGTCGCCAAGAACCACAGCCGTCTTTGTTCCGCCGATGTCGAGGCCAAGGATTGAAGGCATGGCTCGGAGTTTTCGGGTCTAAGTAGGCCGCTTTCAGTTCTCGACTGTCAGGGCCTCGGGCCAGACAACTGACTACTTCGGTGGCGCCGCCGGCTCCAACCGCTCCTCATACACCTCGTATCCCGGCTTGGGTTCGAGCTTGAAGATTGAGCCGCTGAAGCCGCGGTTCAGTTCCGCCTGCTTGAATTCGATCGTGATGAACGAATCCACTTCGCCCGTGCCGCGCTTCTTGGTGGCCTCGACCTTGACCGGCAGGCCCGATTCCGGCCCCTCACGCGCTACCCACACGTCGACAACGGCGTACTTGGCGTAGGATTCCGAGCCCGGCCGCGGCACTAGGTGCAAGCGGTCAGTGTTCGGCGGGTCGTTGGCGCCCGGCTGGCCCAACGTGACCTCGAACTGGCGCAGGATGTCCGCTTTCTTTTGCCCGAACGGCACGGGGAAAGGCCCCTCGCCAAGGCGGTACGGGTCTCCAGGGTCGTCCGCGCGCCGCACTTCGCGTTTATCGAATGTCTTGGTCTCGGAGTTCTCCTCGATGTACCAGCGCCCGTCGAACATGTGCCGCTCGTCCAGCTTATGCAGCCGGCCGCCGCTGACTCTGTTGTTGAAGCTGACCAGGAACTTCGCGACGGGCTTCTGCTGCTGATACCAGATTTCGCCGTTCTTGGTGATGGCGTCCTCTTCTAAGTCGAGTACGTAACGCAGCTTCCAGCTCACCTTGGCGTGCAGATCGTCGATCTGACGGTTTTCCAACCGGGTCAGAATCTGGTCCACACGCGGGTCCAGCGGGCCGCTCGGAGCCACCGGCGGCGGCAGCGGCTTGGACCGGCCAGGCGCAGCGGGATTCTGGGCCTGGCACAAGACGAACGTGCCCAGAATAGTTATGATGCCCGCCGCTTTTGAAGGCGTGAGTCGCAGACGCATGAAGTTTCTCCTCGGTAAAGTCACTGGCCGATTCTACGAACCGCCAGTAATAAAGCAAACCGGCGGCCGCCGGCCTTGACCGCACAAAACAGCCCAATGACGAAGCTGCTGGCGAAGCTGGTATATAAAGCCTTCTTACCGGTGGGGGCGGTGTTCGCTTTTCAACGCCGGCGCAAGCGCGACCCGGCCGGCTTCGATTGGCGCGAGTACCTGCTCGGCCGCGTGCCGCCGCGTCCGGTCTCGGCCAACTGCGTCTGGATACACGGCGTCTCGCTGGGCGAGATCAACGCTACCCGAACTATCGTTGAGGAATTGCGGCGCCGCACGCCGGACACGGTGGTCGTCATCAGCAGCACGACCGAAACCGGGCTGGCCCGGGCGCGCGAGTTGTATCCGCGGTTGGTGGTGTTCCAGTTCCCCCTCGATTTCACGTTCGCGGTGCGCGAGGTCCTGAAGCGCGTTCGGCCGTCGGTGATAGCCCTGATGGAACTTGAGCTGTGGCCTAACCTGATCGACGAGGCGACCGCTTACGGCGTGCCGATTCTGGTCGTCAACGGCCGCGTCACCGAGCGCAGCGTGCAGCGCTTTCAATATCCGCTGGCGCACCGCCTGAGCCGGCACATGTGCTCATTGCTGACTTGGGTCGGCGCTCAGGACGCCACTTATGCGTCGCGGTTTATTGAGCTCGGCGTGCGGCCCGACCGCGTTGAGATCACAGGCTCGGTCAAATACGACGCGGCGGACACGTCAGACCACATCGCGGGCCAGGAGGAACTGGCCGACGCGATGGGCATCAAGACGGATGAGCCCTTGTGGGTTTGCGGCAGCACCGGGCCGGGCGAGGAAGAGGCGATTCTTGAAGCGTACCGGCGGCTTCTGAAGGATCACGCGAATCTGCAACTGGCAATAATCCCGCGCAAGCCGGAACGCTTCGACGAAGTGGCCCAGTTGATCGTGCGTCACGGCTACGCCTGCTTGCGGCGCAGCAGCGGCGCGCCGGTGATGCCGGAGGGCGTAGACGAGCCTCGGCCGGTATTTCTGGGCGACACCATGGGCGAGCTGCGGAAGTTTTACTCGCTGGCGACGGTGGTGTTCGTCGGGCGCACCCTGGTGCCGATGGGCGGTTCGGACGTGATGGAGGTGGCGGGGCTGGCGAAGCCGATCATTGTCGGACCGCATACCGAGAACTTCGCGGAGCCGGTGAATATGCTGCTGGCCGAGGGGGCCCTGCGGCAGATATCGGCGCCTGGGGCGTTGGCGACGGTGGTCAGCGACCTGCTGCGGCATCCGGAGCGGCGCGAGCAAATGGGGCAGGCCGGGCGGGAGGCGATCCTGTCGCGCGCCGGGGCATCGCGGAAAGTGGTCGACCGAATTCTCGAATACTTGGTGTAGGGGATGGTCTCCCGGCGGAGGAGACGTGGTGCGGGAGCCGGCCGCACTCCCCTTTCCGGCTTGACGGTGCGGACGCCCTCGCGACAATGCTGCCGAGCGAGCCGCCACGTCCATCAAAGAGTGCCATCCGGCTGGCGGATCGCAGACCGGCTATCGACACGGCCGACGCCCTCCAGCGGGACGGCATGAGGCAATCCCAGCGCCAAGCGGACCCCGTGAAGGGCATGAGTGGAATTGAGAGCTTATATGCCTAACTTCTTCATCGACAACGCCGACATCCGCTTCCTCTTCGACCATATCGACCTGGCTACGCTGGCGCGCATCCAGGAGGACGACTTCGCCGACGCCCGCCGGAGCCCGAGTAACGGCGACCCCGGCCCGTTTGACTACGCGCCCGGGGATGCGGCCGACGCGATCGACAACTATCGCCGCATTCTCGAAATCGCCGGCCAGATCGCGGGCGAGGTCATCGCCCCGCGCGCCGAGCAGATCGATGAGGAAGGTAACACGCTTAATGAGGACGGCACGGTCACGCTGCACCCGCTCGTGGCCGACAACATCCGCCGCCTGGCCCAGGCCGACCTGATGGGCTTCACGCTGCCGCGCCGCTTCGGCGGGCTGAATTGCCCGAACCTGATCTACACGATGGCCATCGAGATCGTCAGCCGGGCCGACGCCTCGCTGATGAATATCTTCGGCCTGCAAGGCATCGCCGAGACGATCAACGCCTTCGCCTCGGAGGACATCAAGGGTGAATACCTGCCGCGCTTCGCCCGCGGCGAGGTCACCGGGGCCATGGTGTTGACCGAGCCGGACGCCGGCAGCGATCTTCAAGCCGTGCGACTTAAAGCCTTCCAGGACGACGACGGCAAATGGTACTTGCGCGGCGTGAAGCGGTTCATCACGAATGGCTGCGGCAACATTCTGCTTACGCTGGCGCGCAGCGAACCTGAGATATCAGACGGCCGTGGGCTAAGCCTCTTCCTTTCCGAGCGCTGCGATCGCATCCGCGTTCGGCACCTGGAGCACAAGCTCGGCATTCACGGCTCCCCGACCTGCGAGCTGGTTTACGACGACGCTCCTGCCCGGCTCATCGGCGAACGGCAGCGCGGTCTGATCACGTACGTCATGGCGCTGATGAACGGGGCGCGCGTCGGCATCGCCGCCCAGTCGCTGGGCATCGCCGAAGC
>JAGPEO010000145.1 GCA_018056925.1 Phycisphaerae bacterium | reverse complement strand
TGTGGTTCCCGTCGGTACGCGAAGCGGCGTTCGCGATCAGCTCCGCCATCACCACGGGGTTCGCGGTGATAATCAGCCTGATCATCTTCGAGCGCCGCACACAAGTACGCCTGCTGGACCGCGAACTCGGGCTGGCGCTGGGGAAAATGGCGGTCGCAGGAGCGGTCTGCGCACTTACAGTCTACTTCACGCGGCCGATCGCAGGCGGCCTGCCGGTGGGTCAAGTCACTGGCCGGCTTATCAGTGCTTTCGGGCCATTGACCACCGGCACCGCTGCATTTCTGGCGGCGGCCTGGGTGCTGGGATTGCCGGAGGTCGGGCTGCTGCTGCCGAAGCTGCGGCGCAGGAAGGCGAAAGCGGTTCAGGCCGCTCCGGCGCCGGCGGACACGGAGGTGTGAGCGACTTGGATTGAGGCCGGCGCTGCGATGCGGTACATTCCGGCCGCGGGCTTCGGCTCGTGGTCCTGCGGCCTCAATTTGTAGCTTATTGTGGAGTTCTCATCGTGCGCGTTCTGGCCGTCAACGGCAGCCCCCGTGAAAAGGGCAACACGTATCTCATGTTGAAGCGGGTATGCGATCCGCTCAGCACCGCCGGAATGGAGATCGACTGGGCTTACCTGCACGCTGCGGGAATCGCGCCGTGCGGGGCCTGCATGAGCTGCGCTAAGACCAAGGATGGCCGGTGCTACGGCGAGGATGATGCGGCCAACGAGTTGATCGACCGCACCCGCAACGCCGACGTGATCCTGCTCGGGTCGCCCGTGTACTTCGGTTCGGTGACCGGGCAGATAAAGGCGTACATGGACCGGGTCGGGTTTGTCAGCCGGATGGGCGACAACTTCCTGCGCCGCAAGATCGGAGCGGCGGTGGTTCCCGCCCGGCGGGCCGGGCAACTGCTCACGTTCGCCGAGCTGAACATGTGGTTCCTGATTAACGGCATGATCGTGCCCGGCAGCAGCTACTGGAACGTGGGCGCCGGCCGCGCGGAAGGCGACATTCTGAAGGATAACGAAGCCCTCCTCACGCTGGATGAACTGGCCAAGAACATTATCTGGCTTGCGGATCGACTGAGGGACGAGCCGCGCTAAGCCGTCCCAGGTAGCGTCGCGATGTGGCGCTTTAAGGCTCGCTAGCGCCAGGGTCGTTTTGCAAAGCACGGCGGCCCGGCGCACGTGGCGAGCTTGGCCCGCTTGGCGGCTTGGCGGTTGCCTCGGGTCGCTTTTCGCCGCCGCCCCAGGGGCTTATCATAAGACCGTTTCGCCTGCCCAGGCTGGCCGGCACGCCGGGACTGGTCCGGCGGTGTCACTGGCGGAATAGAGCTCGGAGCAGAGAGCGCGTGCACAAGTTTCTCCTTTTTCCTTCAGAAAGACAGAAAATGCTGGCGGACCTGCCCGGCGCACATCTGGTCGGCGCCGATGGAATCCCGGTTCGCGGCGACATCCAGTTGATCAACGCGGAGATCCGCTGCACCTCGCGCTCCTCCGATCCGTTCGGTCTTTCGCTACTTTGGTCCGTGGACGGCTTTGGCACGGTGCAGCTCGAAACGACGCGCCTGCCGGCCCGCGAAAAACCGTACTTGCTGAATCTGGAGCTGGCCCGCCACCGTTTGATGCGCATTACCCTCAAGCGCGAAGAATGGGGGCTGTTCGATTACCACGGAATGGACGAAATCAGCGAGATGATCGATGGGGCCCGCGACCTCTTCATCCAGGCCTGGGGGCGCATCGAGTCGCCGGCGGCGGCCGCTGAATTGGCTGACCAGTCACTGCGCTTGAGCCTGGAGGCCGGCGAACGGATGTCCCAGTTCCACGCCGCGGTCTTTCTGGGGCGGCGCCAGCAGAGCGGCGGTTTTGCCAAGGAGTTCGTCGGGGCGGCGGTCGCCCAGTCCTGGCCGCCGAGCCTGCTCAACGGGCCAGTGCGCGAGAGCGTGGATTTCATGCGCATTCCGTTCGTCTGGCGCGACGTGCAGCCCAAGGAACAGGAAATCCACTTCGAGCGTCTGGATGCCTGGCTGGACGCCTGCGCCCAGGCGCGCCTGCCGGTGCGCGGCGGCCCGCTGCTGAACTTCGGCGTGCGTTTCGTGCCGGACTGGATGTACATCTGGGAAAATGACTTCGACACCATCCTGGAGTACGCGCGCGAGCACGTCCAGCGCTGCGTGCGGCGCTATGCGGATCGCATCAATACCTGGGTGGCGGTCAGCGGCCTGCACGCCGACAACGTCTTCTCGCTCAATTTTGAGCAGGTGATGGAAATTACCCGCATGGCCGCAGGCGCCGTGAAGGAAGTCGCGCCGCGGGCCCAGGTCATTTTGGATCTGACGCAGCCCTGGGGTGAATATTCGATCCATAACCAGCGCTCCATCCCGCCGCTCCTGTTCGCGGACATGGCCGTGCAAAGCGGGGTGCCCTTCGACGCTTTCGGCCTGCAGTTCCTGTTCGGAATTCCCGCCGACGGCTATCACTTCCGCGACCTGCTGCAAATCAGCTCCCTGATCGACAAGATTGCCAATCTCGGCCGGCCGTTGCACGTCACGGCCGTTGCTGTGCCTTCCGTTGTTGAAGCCCCGGGTAACCCGGTCGCGGCGGGCGGCTCTTGGAAACAGCCCTGGTCGGGCGAGGTGCAGGCCGAGTGGTTGACCGCCTTCTGCGAGATCAGCCTATCGAAGCCTTATGTCGACAGCGTCTGCCTGCAAGGGCTGGCCGACGATGAGGCGGCCACCATTCCCAGCGGCGGACTGCTGACCAAGGACTTTGCCGTCAAGCCTGCGTGTACGCGGCTGGCGCGTCTGATTCGAGAACTGCACGGCAATGCAGAAAACACGCGGAAGTGAAAGCGCATCGCAGCCTGCCGGCCAGGGACAGGCGCCGCCTGACCTGCGGACCGGGCTTGTGTTGGCGCTGATCTTTGGCGCCGTGTGCGGCGGCAGCGCATGCACGCTCTGGCCGTCGAGAGCCGCGGCGCCGCCGGCACCCGGCCGGGCGGTCCTTCGTCTCGACCCGAATACCGCCAGCCAGACTGAACTGCTGTTGCTGCCCGGGATCGGCCCGCGGCTCAGCCGGAACATTATTGAGCACCGCGAAGGCAGCGAAACGCGTCCCGCATTTCGAGCGGCGGAAGACTTGGATGCCGTACGCGGCGTGGGGCCGGCCGGCGTGGCGCGCTTGCGGGATTCGCTGCAGTTCGAGCCGCAAGCGGAATAGGAGACCAGCGCATGTTGGCTCGCCGGCGGCCCTTTTGGGAGTAAACAATCAAAAAACCTGAACGAAACAGGGCGTTGAAAAGTCACGGCTTGTGGCACAAACGCCGGCGCTGCTCTATATTGTGCGCGTGCCGACTGAACGAAAGTTGAAGTGGAGATACCAGGATGAATGCATGGCTACGTCGGGCTGAGATGAACAAGAACCTCATAATCGTGTTGGTCCTGCTCGCGGTAGTTTCGGGTGGCTTCTGGACGTGGAAGTGCCGCAGCACCAGCGCGGAGGTCAAACAGGTCGTCCACCGCTTTAAGGACTACTACGTCACCTGCAAAAACTGCGGGACTCTGGCCGAGAAAGTGCCCGCCAGCGAAGTGGACGCCATGAAGTCCGATATGCAGGGCGGCTACCTGAAATGCCCGAGTTGCGGCAATTATACCGCCAAGTTCGGCAAGAACCCGTTCAAGGGCTCCGAGGCGCAGGGCGAGCAGGAGCAGGCGGACGACGACGAGCCATAATCCGACGCACTAAACGCTCGAAACCAGCCGCGCGGCAGCGCTCGCGGCGTTGCGCTGCCCGCGGCGCCCCCCGGGGGTAATACGAGCGGCGATTCTGCGCTCAGCAGGGGGTTCAGCGCCTGAGGCCGGCTCCCATCCGGCCATTCGAGCGCGCGCGTTAAGAATTTGCACGCCCGGGACTGTTGCTGGAATGCAGCGCATCCGATTCTAGTTAAGGACCGGGGCCGTACTTTTATGCGGCCCGGCTGAGGCAGGCGATGCGCTCGTTTTTCCTCGTTGGCGGGCTGGCGTGTCTGGCCGGCATCATCTTCGTGAAGGGCTATCTGCTTCGCCCGGTGGGCGCGGCCAGCTCCAGCGAGACGGGGACCGAAATCCGCTTTGAATACACGGCCTATGACGAGGAGCCGCCTCCGCCGCTGCCAACCCGGCCCGCAGAGCAACCCGAGGTCACACTCGCGCCTCAGCCGGATAATTCGGCGAGCCTTCCGCCGGTGGACACCGAGCCCCCGAGTGAGTCGCTTCAGCCTGAGCAGGATTTGCCGGCCGCAAGCCCGACGCCGCACGCTGATGCGGGGCCGGACCGCACGGTCTGGATGGGGGATCACGAAATCACACTCGACGGGACGGGCAGCCACGGCACGGAACTCAGCTATTCTTGGCGGCAACTCAGCGGACCGGTCGACCTGCTGATCGATAACCCGCGCGCGGCGAATACAGTTGCGGCCGGGCTGGCCCAGGAGTGGCCGGAAAGGGATGCGACGTACGAATTCGAACTGACGGTGCGCGATGCTCACGGGCGTGAGGCGGTGGACGTGGTGCGCTTCACGGTCCAGGCGGCTCCGTCGATCACGGTTGATCCGGCAGCGCGGCGCCGGCTGGCTTGGCGCGAGGGTTATTTGCTGGGGCACTTCGAGTCGTGGAAAACGAACCGGACCGACGACGCGGAGGTGTTCATAATTCGGTGTCCCAGCGAACTGACGTTCCACCATCTGGGCGGGATGGTGGATTTCGACATCGCGCCGCTCGAGTGCAACAGCGGCTTCGAATACCAGCTCACGCTCTTCTACCGCGAGCCGGAAAGCTCCACCTTCGTCGAGTTTTTCGTAGACACGCCCGAGCGCATTCCGGCGGTCTTGCAGTTCGGCGTGAACTGGGAATAGCTTACGGCGCCGCCGGCCGCGGCCACGCCGCGTTCTGTATTCCGGCCGCCGCAGTTTGTTGGCCGCGGCCGCTTAGGGGCTCGCCGCGGGTTCCGATCAGCCTGAGATTCAGGCCGCCGGCGGCGTCCAGCGACACTTCCCAGACTTGGCCGGGGCGTACCGGGACGGCGGGGGCCTCGCATTGTGCGACGCGAACGCCGTATTTCGCAGCGAGCTGCGGATCGTCCACTAATTCCCAGAACTTGGCCCAGAGTTCGTCTTCCAGCGCGGCGGCCGCACTCGATTGCGTATTTGGGGGACGCGCGGCGCGGTCGAGATCGGGGGCGGACTCAGGCGCCTGGCGGTCGCCGAAGATGCGGCGGAACATGGCCAGGCTCGTGCCGCGCTCCGCGTCGCCTTCGCCGACGTATTGCTGGGCGAACTTGATCACGAGAGCTTCGAAATAGACGAGCGTGCCGGTCGCCTCCACGGCGACGGGGCGGCCGAGAGTGCCGTCCGGCCCGATCTCCTGCCAGACCAGGGCGGTTACCGGATTGCCGGCGGCATCGTGGTATTGTCGCAGCACGTCGACCTGCGCCACGCGCCGCGTCGCGCTCAGGCGCTCGGCGTACTCCATCAGCTTCTGTCGCTCCTGCTGAAGCTGGTTCACTTGATTTTGGAGCTGGCGAACCTTCAGGCTGCCAAACTTGACGGCGGTGAAGACGGCGACACTCACGAGCAGTGCGGATGCGAGAGTGAACCTGACCCACCTCATGCGGGTATCTCCGTGAGAGCTGCCTCCAGAAGCACGTCCCTTCCTCAAACCCGGCTGGCTAGCCGGCACGGGCAGCACGCCGCCGACGCGGCCGGTCCGTTGTGTCGTCCGGTCTGTTGTACCGGTCGCGCACTTCGCGGATGCGAGCAGCGCCCGAGCCGGAATGCGCTGGCGCGTCGCGAGCAGCGGCGTGTCGGAAATCGCCGGCTCCTTGTGCGCCACACGCGGGTATTCTGGTACCGCGGCCAACCTCTCTGCGAGCCCAGCCACAAGCATGCGGCCCGCGTCAGGTTATACTCGCGTGTGCAGCCGCTGAACAGCGCTTCGGCCCGGCGGCTCGTTTCGGCGCCGAGCAGGGGCCGTAGTGGCGATCAAGTCGCGATCGCCCCGAAATGCCGCCAGGAACCTCCCGCTGCCGCGGTGCCCGCTCAATCGTCCCTACAGGACTACGGGCCCGTGCTGGGCGGTATCCCAGCGTTTCACGCTGGGCTACGATCAGGCCGTCCCTACGGGACTAACCCGTCGGCGGCCCACGACGCAACGCCCGCGCGAGCGCAGAACCGGCACGCGCAGCCGGCCGGCGACGAGCGCCAGAGCCGGAATCTCCAGGGCCCAGGCCACCGCGATCCAAGCGCGTTCAAGCTCGATCGGAATCGCCAGACTGACAAAAACGGTGGCAGCCGTCAGCAATGCCCCCAGGGCTGCATCATAGGCAGCAGCGGTTTCGCGCCTCCTGATGACTGGCGCACTAAGAGCAACGTAGATTGCGGCCAGCAATACGCAGCTCACACCCCACGACGAGGCGAACGGCGGCTCCGGCAATGCCCAGTACGCCAGCAGGAAATGCGCGATCGCTGCGGCGCCCGAAAGGCCCGCCCACAGGCCCGGCCGCCTGGTTGCCCACATGGCTGCGTAGGCGCCCAGCGCATAGAGCGTGCCGAGGCCGAGCGTCACGCCTGCAAAACGGGCCGTGTTCCACGGGTCGGACAGTATTCGCCAAGCGATCACGAGCGCTACTCCGGCGGCGGCCGCAAGCCAGGGCAGTAGCTCATACCGCGCATCAAGGCGGCCCAGCACCATAAGTCCCGCGCCGAGCAGTCCCAGAAACAGCCAGTCGGTATTTGAGAAGTTGCCGGCACTGACGAGCAGCGCCAGCATAAACAGCCCGGCCAGGACGCCCGCGAAGGACAGGCTGCGCTCGAGTCTTGCCTCGGCAGCCGATTCACCCCGATCCAGACCGGCAGGCGTGTTCCCACCTGTTCCTCGAATCTGCGGCTTGCGGCAGGCCGGGCCGCGCCAGTCGGCATTGGTTCGCCGGTGTCGGTGTGCAGTGTGTCCGGCGCGGAAGGCGGCGCGGTGAATTCCTCCTCGGGGAAGGAGGCTTCGCAGGGCGACGGCGCGTCCATGACGGAAAGCGCGGGCTCCGGCGCTAGCGGCTGCGCGCCAATCGTTTGAGCATGCTCGTCAGCAGGGCGGATAGTCGTGGGGGCGGACCGCTCGCTGCGCGCAGCGGAGGAGCGCAGGTCGCTCCGCAGTTGCTTCAGTTGCTGCTCGAGGTCGTACAGCCGCGAACTGGTTCGTCCCGCAATGATGATGGCGAGGATCGGCAGTCCGAAGATGACGACGACGGCCACGAAGACCAGAAACGCAGATCATACACAATCTGTTCGGCGGCGTTAGTAGCGGTTTCGCGCAGCAGCCACCGCCGGTCATCGTACTGACAACTCACCGTCAGCGCGCCGGTTTGCGCGTTGTCATCGTCGTAGCTCCGCTCTGTCCGCCGGGGCTAACGCGTTCTGCGCAATATTGCGCGCAGGTCGGGAATCTCGGAGAGGAGGGCGTCAGCGTCCGCCTGCGACGTCGTTATCCAGGCATCCGCGCGCAGGCGCTGGCCAACGACTGCCGGTAAACGTCGCCAACGGGTTCTCGGATGAACGTAAGTCTCGTCATAATGTGGCTATACTACCTGCGTCTGCGCCCCGTTTCGACTTGCGGCTCCAACGTCGTTTATAGCCATCAGCCGTCTGGCCTGCTTGTGCTCCGCTCAATCTCGCGGTTCAGAGCCTCACACATCTGGTGCCCGGTGGCTCCACTGTCCCAGGGGCAGGGCACCGTTGCGATGGTGCGCCCGCACGCATCGCGCAGACACACCTCTCTTGCTAGGGCGGAGTATTCGGCGCGCCATACCCCGTGCAAGCGTAGCTCCGTAGGCGCGTCTCTTCCGGGCCCGTAAAGCACCCTGTCTCCGTCCACAACCACGTAGCAGTATCTTCGACGCCGGCTACTCCACCACAGCAGCGCCACGAGCAACGCGGCCACGGCGTTGCACAGAAACAAGATCATGTCCTGCCGCGAAATGTTCCCCGGCAGGGCTAGGGCAAACCAGCCGGCAAGGACGAGATAGAGGACGTCAAGCACCGCGAACGGGCGCCGCGGTCCATAGAAGACCAGGGCACCGGTGCGAACCTGCATGCCGCACCCCGGACAGGCGCTGTCCGCGGGCAAACCGTGGTACGGGTATTTGCATCGCGGACAACGTTCGGCCTTGCGGTTCACAGGCCTTTCACTCAAAGCAGCCACCAAAGAGGCCTCCAATGTTCCCTTGATCCAGGAGATCGCTCGCCGCTGGTTGCCAAGCCGTTCCCGGCATGCTACCACTTACGCCATGCAACGTAACCCCCGTTCATTGCTGCCACTTGCGTGCGTTCTGCTTTCGCTGACCGGCTGCACGGCCGGCGGGGCGGGGCTGGGTTTAAGCCCCACGCCGGGGTCCGAGGTGTTCTGGGCGATTCGCTGCGATACACGCCACGGCGCCGACCGGTTCAGAATCACGCAGCAGGAGAGTGAGGCCCTCAAGCAGGTTCAAGGCCTTAAGCCCCAACTGGTGCAGGTCATTCATAACGAGCACGAATCCTCCGTTTATTACGGCCGCTATCGCCGGACCGTCGAAATCGGCGGAAGTACCGCGACTTACCGCCCCGATGCGATGGCCGACCTGAACCTCATACGCAGCCTGTGCATGAACGTCGGCGGCAGCGACTGCTGGCCCTTCATCTACGCCTCGCTCGAGGAACTGCCCAGCGGGCGATCGCGGCATCCGGAGTGGGATCTGGCCAACGCCAAAGGGTACTGGACGCTGCATGTGGCGGTCTTCTACTGCGAAGGGCCCATAACCAACCCCAAGTACTTGGCCGAAGAGTACTGCCGCGAGCTGCGCGAGCAGGGCGTAGAGGCCTACTACTATCACGGACCGACGCGTAGCTCGGTCTACGTGGGGCTCTTCCCCAAAGAAGCCATTCAGACTGTGTCAGAGACCAATCCGCTCTCCGGCGTGCTGACGGTGAGCAATAAGATTGTCGACCAGCGCTTGCTCAAACTGCAGGAACAGTTTCCCGTCAGTTACCAGAACGGCAGGCGCGTCAACGAGCT
>JAGPEO010000144.1 GCA_018056925.1 Phycisphaerae bacterium | reverse complement strand
TGGCCCACGTCAACGTAAACTACGCGTACTGCACCACCGGCGCACCCGGCGGCAAGTCGCTGGGCGTTTTTCGCGTGTCGGACCTGAAAAAGGCCATTAGCGTGCTCGAAGAGCGCCGCCCGCGCAGGAAGCTCCCCTCGACGGCGGTTCGCGGTCCGGGTCAGCGGCGGAGGTAGCCGTAGCGGCGAAAATATCCTCAACGTCGGAGATAGCTGGGGTCGGTGGCAGGTGGCCCGCATCGGTGATAGCCTCGGTATCGGAGATAGCGAGTCTGAAATAGCCGGCGCCAGAGAAAGTCGCCGTCGGACATAGCGAGCGTCAAAAAAAGCAGCGTCGGAGATAGCGTTGGACCCTGCACCCCGGACTCTCAGCTCGGACGGGCCGGCCACGGCGCCACGCACGTCGGCCGGCGCCCGCTGGGTAGCGGCCGCCGTTTTCGTAGGTTGCGCGGCCGTGCTGGCTCTGGCGGTCTGGCTCGAGCCGGACCCGCGCGGCTTCGGCACGCACGAGCAGTTCGGCAGCGCGCCCTGCGGCATGCTCATAATGACCGGTTACCCCTGCCCCACCTGCGGCATGACGACCGCCTTCGCCCACTTTGTGCGGGCCCAGTGGATTCGCTCCATCATGGCCCAGCCGGCCGGCTTTGTGCTGGCCCTGGCAACGGCCGGTTTCGCGCTGCTCTCGCTGCGGACGCTGATCCTGGGCCGCTGGCCGCAGCGTTTTCTGCCGACGATTTCCAGCTATTGGATTTTTCTGGCGCTGCTGATCCTGCTATTGGGAGGCTGGGGCTTCAAGCTGGTTGAGGGCTTGGTAACGGGCACGCTGCCGCTGCACTAAAAGCTTGGTCGGCTGGAGCCCAAAGGATCAGGGCGCAAGAGCTTGCAGCCAGGCTGTCCTAATCTTCGGGCGGCAGAGTTGCCTTGTAGCGCTTGTCGCCCCAGGTCCGGTTGAACTCGATTTGGCCGTCGTCGCGCATCTTGAGCCAGGGGTGCAGCGCTTCAGGCAGCTTCGGCTTTTCGATGAAAAAGCAGAAGCGATTGCGCTGGCGAGGAAAGAGCGTGACGTAGGCCAGGTACGGGAGGACCGCCAGTCGTACCGCTAGATGTTTTAGCGAGGCGCGACGTTCGAGGCGTGCCAACTGCGGGAAGAGGTACCAATAGCGGTAATGAATACGGTGGCGCGCCGTGGGGTCGTACGAGCATATCGTCTTTTCGACTTCACGCTCGGTCCAGCGGTAGACGAAGTTGGGGATGGGCGAGTTGTCGACGCCGCCGTAACGACAGTCGTTGTAGAACACGGCGGCGTCCTCATACGAGAGGGTAATGCCCAAACGCTGCATGAGGCGCATCGTGAAGCTGTCGCGTGATTCGAATACGAGCACTCCCACGCGCGCCACGCGGTACATCTCCAGCAAGGCGCGATGCGGCGAGCGGCAATGGTGCAGGGAGGCGTGCGTTACGGCGTAGTCGAAGGAGGCATCGGCAAAATCGAGTGCCTGTATGTCCTGACGCTGCCATTGGTAGGGGGCCAGCTTGGCGGCGTCGAGGCGCGTGTCCAAGTTGACCATCGTCACGCGGCGATAGCCGAGCTCACGGAAGACGTTACGGTCAGTCGGGCCGGCGGCGCAGACGAGAATGTTCGCATCGCGGTCGGGAATGAACTCGGCCAACCCGTGACGATAGAAGTCCAGCCGTTGTCCGCTCATCGTTGGCCACCAGTGTCCGGCGCCGTTTGCCGGCTCGCGCGTCAACCTTGATCTGCCGGCGGAGGCGCCGGAGATTAAGCCCGGCGGGCGAGGGTTTCAAATCCGGCGCAAGGGCTGTAAGCGTGCAGTCGGGCGCAGTCCGCGGTGCGAAAGCGGGCGCTGGGCGAGCCCAGTTTGGCGGGCTGCCCAAAGTATCGGGGCCGCACCGGCGGACCCAGCCCTGATGAATAGATAATTCTTCGCACGCGCCTGCGGGCCGGGGACCCGTTCGGGCGGCGGGAACCGCGGGCTGGGGGCGGCCAGGGCTTGGGGTAGGGGGTGGCCACGAAGATTTTTTTTCTTCGCAGGCGCTTTTTTCTGGACATTCTCGGATAAGCATGATAACTTATCCGGCATGAAAATCCCCGAGCACCCCACACTCATTCGCCGCCTGCGCGACGCGCGGGTCGCGAAGCTGGTGGCCCGCGTTCCCGTGCTGAGTGGCTCGCTGGTCCGCATCGCCAAGCACTGCGGCCGGGTCGGTTGCCACTGTCAAAAAGGCGAAAAGCACGTCGGCTGGTATCTGACCCGTCCGGTACACGGGAAGACCCAGACCACCTACGTGCCGCAGGAACTGGTGGCGGAGGTCCAAGGATGGATCGCAGAACAGCGGCGGATCAAGCAACTGGTGGCCGAGATCTCGGAGCTGAACCGGGCTCTGATCCGGGCCCACGTGACGCAGCGCAAGCGCCGCGGGACAAGGTCCTAGCCGTCGGCCGGGTGCTGGCCCAGACCGTCCGGCACTTCTGGCCGGATTTTTCCCCCCTGGTTGGCCGACCTGCCGGACACGCGTTTTCAGCCCTTCGTCACGTATCCGCGGAGCTTTCTGTTTTGGTGGGGACTGCTGCTGTTCTTGTGTAAGCTGGGCCGGCTGCGGCAACTGGATTATCAGTTGCGCGACCTCGAGACGTGCGTGCTGGCCAACCTCAACGCCCTGGCGCAGAGCCAGTTGGAGACTCTGCCCGTTTGCGGAACGCTCACACACTTCCTGCGCCACGTGGGCTCGGCCGCGCTCGGGCGTCTGCGAACCCGCATGCTCCGCCAACTCATCCGCAATAAGGTTCTGGATGAGGCCCGCTTGCGGGGCGCCTTCGTGGTCGTGTTAGATGGTACCGGCCATGTCGCGTTCCGCCGTCGCCAACACCCAGAAGAACGGCGGCTACGAGCTGGAGCACGTCTTCGGCCAAGACGAGGGCTTGCTGCGCAGCTTTTACTACCTGCTGCAAATCGCACACCTGATTCTGCAACTGGTTGAGCACGGCAGCCTGCTGCGGCACGCCGCGGCCCAATATGGCCAGACGGTGCGGCGTCTTTACGGCAGTCTGCGCAACGTCGCGGCGCGTCTCCTGGAGTGCCTGCGTTACCGGGTTATCCCGGCCGAGGCCTTTGCCTCGAACATCCGTATCCAAACCGCCTGGACTCTTCGTAAACGCGCCGCCGTAGACGCCTCCCGCTTCGCTGGCCGCTCGTTCCTCTGGGCACCGCCTCCGACCGCGCCAACCTCAGGCCCACGCCTGGGGTCCGCCATCCTGCGCCCGAAAACCCCGCCCCGCCGGCCCCCGCGCCACCCGCTCGCCCGGCGACGCCTATTCATCACCGCTGCGGCGGACCGCGGAGTCTCGACGACCCGCCAGCACGCTGATACGATGCTTGTGCCATTAGGGCCCGGGCGACGGGCGCTGCGCATCGGAGGCCGGCTTGCGTTTTCAGGAGACTTCACGACGGCGACCTGGCTGGATCGTGATATCAGCGCTGTGCTTGGTCTCGCTCGCATCCGCGGCTGAGATGACCGTGGCCCGGCCGGGCGACAACCTGCCGCGCAGACTGGCGGAAGCCGAGAAGACGACCGGGACGCTGTTCCTGACGAAAGGGCTGTACGCGCTTGACGAGCCTCTGGTGGTAAACGGTCCCGTCAGGATCATCGGAGCGGCAAAAGAGGCCGTTATCATCTATCCGGCCAAGGCGTTCAGGGCAGATGCACTGATTGAAGTGGTCGGTGGGGAGAAGCAGAATGTGCGCGGCGTCACAATTAGCCAACTTCTTCTCGCATGCACATACGAGGACGCCGCGGAGGTGGTGAAATGCGGCATCGTACTCGGACGTGATGGCAACCGTTGCGAGTCGAACTCCCACGTGTTGGATCACGTAGGCATCGTGGGGCGTTTCAAATACGGCGTCGTGCTCCTGGGCACCGAACTCTCGAGCCTGCGCGACTGTAGCGTGGTGCTGACGGCGCCGGGCGGCGTCGGGCTGTATGCCAGCCCCGAGAACCGTATTGACTTCTGCAGCGCGCGCCTACAGAAACTGATCGCCGGAGGTACCACGACCTACAACCACGTCAGCGGCGGCGTCCTGGGGGCGGGCCCCGGTGGCAGTAGCGTACGATTTGATGGTTACGTCGTGGCTTGGACCTTCACCAATGTCTTTTTTGGTGTCGCAGCCGAGCCGGGGTCCGAATCAGTGATCCGCCTGCACGGCTTGCAATCGCCGAACAGACTGCTGGTGCCTTCCCAACTGACATTCATCGGCTGCGGCAACGATCAGCTCCGGACGCGTTTCGGACTATATGTGACCAGCGAGCGTCCGGATCGCGTCGGGGCCGACCGTCTGATCTTCGATAACTGCTACCTGCTCTCGCGCGAGTACCCGGTGTGCTGCAAGACCGCCGCAAATGACCCTGGCCCGGAAACCGGCCTGATTCGACATTGGGCCGAGCGAAACAGCCGATTCCTGAAAAACGGGGCGGTACAGGAGGTCCGGCCCTAGACGAGCGAGCCGAGCGAAAGCAGCCGGTTTGGCACGGAGCGTACGAAGGCGATAGATTTGCGTGCACGAGATGGATCTCGAGCAAGGCGTGAAGATCAGGCGCAATGTTCCAAAGTTGGCCGAGGCGGCGCGGGCGGCTGCCCGGCGTGGCGGTGGAGCTTGGTAAGCTTCCGGGCACCGCTTCAGGATTTGCGGATACACGGTGCGTCCGCCTGGGCAGGGCCGACCCTGCAGGCGCCGATGAGGCAGGCCTGTTTGCGGCAGCCGCCCACCTGGGGGTTTGGCGGGGCCTGGTCGGCGCTGGCGCAGATTATGCGCGGGCTTGACAGCGGGGCGGTAGTCCTGGCGGCCGGCGGCAAGCTGCTGACGAAGAGGCGGCGGCATGATTTCAAACCGGGAAGCTTGGCGAGTGCGGTCATGGGGTTGACCTACCTGAGTGATTACGGGTGTTCGTCAGGCTTATCGGCGCTCGATATACGGCCCGGGCAGCGGCGCTGCAGGTCAAAGAGCGCCGGCTTGTGTTTTCGCCAACTTGCCTCAAGCCGCGCGGCGCCGGTGCGCGGGCGCGCGACGGCTGGGCTGTTCTCGGTTATCGAGGCGCCCACCTTGGATGACCGACCGACCAGCGGGGCGCCCGGATTTTCGAGCAGATCATGAACCCGGCCGCAGCCAAGTGGGAAGCACTAACCAAGCCCCTTGAGGGGCTGCTGGGGCGGATTCGCGACAGCGAACGAGTGCGCGGCGAAATCGGCTGGGTGGTGTTTCACTGGGCGGCCGAGTTTGCGCTGGTATTCGCGGTATTGAAGCTGCTAACCACCATTTTGGGGCGGGAGGGCTACGGCGAATATACGCTGGTGGTGACGGCGACGGATTTGGTGGGTGCAGTATTGCTCTCACCCGTGATTCAGGCGTTCCTGCGCACGTACCACCCGGCTGAGCGCGACCAGCACGAAAGACGGGCCGGCTTGCTGGTGTTTCGCTGGTATGCAGCCGCGAGCATCGGGGTGATGACGGCGGGAGCGCTGCTGAGCAAGCCCTTCGCCGCGCAGTTCAACTTGCACCCCTGGTCGGTATTGGTGGGCGGGCTGATCTTCACAGGCTACCAGTTCCGAATGCTCGGGGTAGAGGTGCTCACCATTCGGCGCCGCCGGCGCGCAACAGCCCTGCTCAATTGCGCCTTCCTGGCGACGCAAATACTGTTGTTGTTGCTGATTACGAGCATCTGGGGCGCGACCGCGCAAGGGGCGTTGACTTCGTATGCCCTAGCCGTGCTATTGTTCGCGGCCGTGATTGCGATTCCATTACTGTGCGAGCTGTTGGGTAAACCGGACAACGGCGCATTCAACCTGCGGCCGCTTATATGGAGCTTTGGTGTTCCGGCCGGTCTATTGCTTGTTCTCCAATGGTTTCAGAGCTGTGGCGACCGTTACATTCTGGACCGGTTGGTGGACCGTGAGGCAGTCGGGTGCTACGTTGCCGCCAACCAGGTTGGTTCAGCTCCGTATTTTCTCCTGTACGGCGTATTGGCGACGCTACTGCGTCCGATTGCATACCAGCGCTGCAACGATTGCAATGACGCCCGGGGCCTGTGGGCCGCGGATCGACTGCTGTTGGGCGGGATTGGGGCATATGTTGTGTTGGGCGGGTTAGCCGGGGTGGGCTTTGCGCTTTGTGGCCCGGAACTGCTGGTGCTGTTTTCCAGTGAGCAGTTCGCATTGCCGCGCATAACGTTCGTGGTGCTGGCAGTCAGCCGCGGTTTGCAGCGGCTGGGTTTCTTGCTGGAACTCTTTTTTGCCGTCCATCAGCGCATGAGCGCGCTACTGGCGTTCCGCATCGCGGGCGCCACGTTCACTCTCGCGATTTGCTGGGTAATGACCGCAGGCTGGGGATTACCGGGCGCGGCGCTGGGCAGTTTAACGGCGGCGGCGCTGAACGTGGGGCTGATTGTCCTCGGTCCGGGTGGAGTCCTCCACATGATCCGCGCGGCGCGCCGGAGCCTGCGGGCTCAGGTATCAGAGCCACGGGGCGTGCCTGCAGCCAGTGTTGCGCGCGTGGAGGGCTTGGTGCAGACAAGGGATTTGGGAGATGCCAAATGAGCACCGACCAACTGGCTGAGAGCTTGCTGCGGCGGCACTTGAACGGCCGAAATGTGGTGGTATTCGCGAAAAATCTCGGCCCCTACCATGTAGCGCGCTTCCGGGTTCTGGGGCGACGGCTCGCCGGCTATGGGGCGCATTTGGTGGGCGTCGAGCTGGCTGCGGCAGAGAAGGCCTATCCCTGGCGCGTCAGCCGTGACGCACTGGAGTTCCAGTGGCGTACGCTGGCCAGCGACGGCGCGGTAGAGGACATCTCAGGCTGGGGTCAGCGCCGGCTGACGCGGAAATGTCTGGAGGAATTGCAGCCCGTAGTGACCGTGGTCCCCGGCTGGTCAGACGCCTTTCTGCGTTATGCGTTGGCCTGGTGCAGGTCCGGGCCGGGCATCTGCCTGGTTGCCGGGGATTCCACGGCTGACACGCGCCGTACGGATTACGAGCCCAAGCGGCGCTTGAGATTATTGGAGTTGTACAAGCGCTGGCTGCTTCGGGGCGTGGACGGGGCGTTGGTTTCCGGGGATGCCTCACGTGATTATTTCGCCAGTCTGGGCGTGCCGCGCGAGCGCATCTTTCTCAAATACGACGTCGTCGACAACGAGTACATAGCGCAGCGCGCCGAACAGGCGCGCCGGGCTGCGACCTCGCTCCGCGTGCAGTACAAGCTCCCACAAGAGTTCTTCTTTTATCCCGCCCGTCTGTTACGCATAAAGAACCATTTTCGACTTCTCGAAGCGTACGAACTGTACCTGCAACGTGCGGGGGACTCGGCGTGGGGCCTGGTCATGCTGGGCGATGGCCCGGCGGCTCAAGAGGTGGACGCGGCCATTGCGCGCCTTGGCTGCCCCAAGATCGTGCGGCGGCCATTCGCGCCGTTGGAGGTAACGGCGGACCATTACGGATTGGCTTCCGCGCTGGTATTTCCCAGCCTCCGGGAGACGTGGGGGTTGATCGTAAATGAGGCCGCCGCAGCCGGGCTGCCCTTGCTGGTCGCCAGGAATTGCCCGGCCACCGATCACTTGGTGCTCCCGGGCCAGAACGGCTGGCACTTCGACCCGGAGCGTCCGGCACAGCTGGCCGAGCTGTTCTGGCGGATGTCCTCTCTGTCGGTTGAAGATCGCGAACGCATGGGGGCGATCAGCCGGCAGGTCGTCGCGACGTGGGGTCTGGAAGGCCATGTGGATGAGGTGCTGAAAGCGGTCGCCGCGGCAATGCAGGCGCGCGGCTGGACCGTAGACTTGTAATTGGGTTTCGAGATGCGCAACATTCGATTACTCGCGGCATGTTTGAGCCGAAGGATCTCACGGACGCCGCCCGTGCCCGCGCCGCGTTGAGGAATTTCTGCAATGAACTTGCTTGCGATATTCGTACTGGTCGTGTCGAGCGTCGTGCTGACCCTGCAGGCACGGAAGTTCTACGGCGCCTGGATCAATCCGGTCTCCGCGTTTTGCGTGCTCTCCTTCTTTCATAACTGGATCGGATCGCTCCTCAACGTTTTTGTGGAAATAGAATGGGGCGTCAATTCCCCCGAGTCGGCCCGTACGGCTGTCCTGTTCGTAAATGCCGTCGGTCTGTGGTGTTTCGCGCTGGGCGCCTGGCTGGTGCGCAACTCCGGGGTGCGGCACCAGAGTAGTGCGGTGCGCACACGTATCCCCTTGGTGCGCGTCTTCGAGTGGGGCTACTGCGCGATAGCGGGTTTTATGTTGATAATGCCCTTCATCATGGCCGGCGGCTTCGCGCGGGCCTACGGCGAGGGTCAGGCCGCGCACGCCCCGACTTCTACAAACTTCGCCCAATTGCTGAACATGCGCCAGGCGCTGCTCATCGCAGGCTATACCACCAGCACACTGCAGGGCCGCAAGCGGGCCCTGTTTTACATCGGGGCCTTCTGCTTCGAAATTCTGATAGCGCTGCTGTCGGGAGGCCGCAAGGCCTTGATGATCACCGCCGCCGGGCTGTTGATCGTGTACGTTAGCACGCACCGCGTGCGCTTGGCCACGACGCTGCGCACGGCGTTTGTACTGCTCGTGGTCGGTTATCTGAGCGTCGCCGTCAACGTCTGGCGCGCCGGATTCAAGCTACCCTTCCGCGAGCGCTTCAGCCGTTTCACGCATGGCATGGCGTCCAAAGAATTCGAGGAGCATCTGATTAAAGGACTCATGTCCGCCGATTCGGAGGGTGTGCAAAGCTGGGTGTACCGGCTCTGGTTTCAACGCGGGCACCAGCCGCTCCTGTATGGTAGGTCCTACGTGCAGGCAGCCGTCAACATGGTCGTGCCGCGTGAGTTTCAGGGCTCGCTGGTGGACTACCAGGCGGCCTATTTTTTCAAGGACCGCGCCTATCGCGGCGCCACGAAGACCGGTTATGACTTCACCTTTACCGCTGAAGCGTTACTGAACTTTGGTCCCTGGCTGGCCGGCCTGTCATTCTTGATGCTGGGAATGGGCGTCGGAACGCTGTACGCCCGATGGCGCCACACCGCGTCGATCACTT
>JAGPEO010000143.1 GCA_018056925.1 Phycisphaerae bacterium | reverse complement strand
CCGCCCCCTACGAGGCCACGCTGCACAGGATCGATCTGGGCAATGATTCGCTGATTACTTTCGACGCGTACGGCGTGCCTGACAAGTTTGGGTCCGTAACGGTGCAATGCGGCGAGTTCGTGCGCGTCATTTGGGTCGATGCCGCCGGACGCGCCACGGTCACCGGCGGCGCGGCTTCTGGTCCTGTGGTTAACGACGCGGTGGGCTCGGGCGGAGAGGAGCACGAGACGGTGCCGCCGGGCTCGGGAACATCAGGCAAATCGCTGCCCGCTCAGGCGGCGGCCGCAGCCCAGGAACATTCATTTCTCGGCTCTGGTGGCTAGCGCAGTGCCCATGAAGTTTTCATGCAAGTATAGAGCATTCACGCTGGTTGAATTGGTCCTCAGCCTGGCGATTGCCACCATTTTGCTGGGCGGTATGACCTCGGCGCTATTCCTGGCGACGCGCGCCCTGCCGGGGGACGCGCGCCCCGTGGATGTACTTACTGCCCAGACGCAGGTCGCAGCCGACATCTGCGGCGAACTGTCTTGCGCGTGCAACATCCTCGAACGCGCGCCGCACGCCGTTAGCTTCACCGTTCCCGATCGCAACGGCGATGGCTCACCCGAGTGCATCCGCTACGCCTGGTCCGGTACGCCCGGTGAGCCGCTCACCCGAACTTTCAACCACGGTACGCCCGTCACTGTCTTGGCGGATGTGCACGAATTCGCCCTGGCCTACGATGTGGCCACGGTGGACGAAACATATCCCGGTCCGCCGGTGGAGAGCGCGGAAATCAGCCTGAGCAGCCGCACCAGCAGCCTTTTAACAGGAGACTGCGACCTCAAAGAGAAAGCTTGGGGGGGGCAGTACTTTTGTCCCTCGTTTCCCGCCGGCACGTTGAGCTGGAAGGTCACGCGCGCGCAAGTGAAAGCGCGCTCCGAAGGCGCTCAGAAGGGCGTGACCGCTGTGCAATTGCGGCCCGCGACCAGCAGCAAAACGCCCGATACGCTGGTTATTGATCAAGCCCTCATGTACGAAAAAGCCCTGCAGTCGAACTACCGCTGGGAGGAATTCACGTTCAGCAACGCCACCGGCCTGGCGCCGGGGACCGCCCTGTGCCTGGTCCTGGTCTGCCATACCTCGGACGCGGACCTTGCGGACGTCCAGTATGATCGCTTGGGCAGCGGCTTAGTCCACACTACTGATGCTGCGAACTGGAGTTATTACGATTCTCTCGCACTGCTGCACGACATCCGCGGCAAGTACATGTCGCCGGGCGCGACGCAGACCGCCACGCGCCGTTACGTCACGACAGTGCGGATAGCCCTGCAGGCGGGCGGCGATTCCCAAGCCCGCGTTGACTCGACCGCTCGCCCCGTGAACGCCCCCGAGGCGTTGTCCGCCGTTTGGGAATCAGAATTCAACACTGACCCGACGACTTTGGACATGAATGGCGACGGGCTGGGCGACTGGGCCCCGGCAACCGGCACCTTCGATCCGGCCGGCGTGAGCGGCGGCATCTGGAACGCGACCTCCAATCTGGTCACCGCGCCCGATAATGACTTCACGCAGTTGACCACGGTCGAGCTTCGTTTCCGCTGCACCAGCGTGTGCGGAACCTCGCCAGGGGTCGCCTTTCGCATCAACGCGGATCGCTCGAACAACAGCTATGTTCCCCTGTACGCCGGCCTGATGCTCACCGGCGGCGGCACGCAGACCTTAATGGTCTACTGTATGCCTGATTCCGGGACGCGGACCAGCCTGCTGACGCTCACGGGCCTGCCGGCGGACTTCGTGGACTTGCGTTTGCTCATTGATCCCGCGCGCGACACCGTCAATGTGCGAGTCAACGGCGGCGACTGCGGAACTTTCACATACGTGTTGTCGCCCGAATCCGGCGCGTCACGTTCGGCCACACTGCTCGTATCCGGGGCTGCGGCCCAATTTGACCGCGTGCGCATCCGCGTGGGAGGCAACTGATGAGCGGCTCGCTACATCCCCGCCGCCACAGACACCGGCCCAGCCTGACGCTCGTGGAAATGGTAATCTCCACGCTGATTGTGAGTATCATGCTCGTGGCCGCCCTGAATGCGGTCGGAGCGGCCCGTCTCAACGAATGCCGTCTGGCCGAAAACCAGCGGGCGCTGTTGCTGGCGCAGGCTCTGATGGCCGAGATACTCTGCCAGCCCTACAGCGCTGCGGACGAGGCGGGAGACGTGATCGGCTCGGCCGACGCCGCGGCGGCCGTCACCAACCGTACCGGCTTCAACAGCGTGGGCGACTATAACGGCTGGCGCGCCAGTCCGCCGCAGAATCGAGACGGCTCGATCATCCCCAACTGCGACGACTATACTCAGACCGTGCGCGTGGTATGGGTGGATCCTGGCACATTGACTTCGGAATCGAACACCGCAACCGGTGTGAAATGTATTCAAGTGAGTATCGAGCGTTCGCAGCGCCAACTGGTCCGGCTCACGGCCTATCGAACGGCGGTCTGGAAAGACCCGGTCCAGGTACAGGGAGGCGGGCCATGAGCGGCTTGTCGCTGCAGTGCCGAAAGTCCGGCCTCCGCCGCGGCAGCGTTTACCTCGCCGCACTGGGCGTCGCGATGCTCGTCACACTGATCGGTCTTTCGGGCGTGCTGGCCACGCGCGTCGGCTGGCGCAACGCCGCCCTCACGGCCGCGGCCTTGCAGGCCGATACGGCCGCACAGTCGCTTATGGACGTGGTGCTGTACCGCCTGACGCATGACCTCTACTGGCGCTCACACTACCAGAACGACACTTGGACCGCGTTTGAGATCTGTGGCGATGGCGTGACGGGCAGCTTCAAGCTGGTGGATGAATTGGACGGTGACCTGGCGAACAATGCGAGCCAGCCGGCGCGCCTGTACTGCCGCGCGACCGTGGGCGAAGCCATGCGCATGTACAGCATCGTTTTCACCGCGGTACCGCCGCAGACCAACAACCTGCTCAACAACCCGGGAATGGAGAGCGGTGCGGCCAACTGGAAAGGTGACCGCTGCACTCTGGCCGTCGCCAAAGACACCTCTCACAGCGGGGGCGCGTCGCTGAAGGCCACGGCCCGCGACGACCATTACGCCGGCCCGGCGCAGACGGTTTCCGGCTTCCTGGCGAGCGGCCAGAGCTATGAAGTTGAAGCGTGGGTCAAGACGGATACCGGCACGGCGGACGCCAAGTTGGTGTTGTACTGCAATGGCTTATTGTCCTTGTCCACTTACTACGCGGGCGGCACGACAACGGTCAATGCCGGCAGTTGGACGCGGCTGTCGGCAACGCTGACCCCGAGCTGGTCCGGAACCCTGCTCGACGCCTATCTCAAAATCAACACCACATCGGGTACGGTGTCATTCTACGTAGACGACGTCATCATGCGCAAGGCCGGCACCGGCCGGGACGCCGAACTCACGCCCATGCCCGGCACTTTCCGGCGCGAAGTCCTGGCAGAGCCGGCCGCGTCATTGATGCAAACGTAGGCCGGGCCCGCAGACCCGACATTCCCACGCCGGAGGCGCTCAGCAAGCGAACTCGGCAAACGAACGTCGGCTCTGCGGACCCGGCCTGTTCCTCTGCGGATCCCGGTCTACTCAGTCTAGGTTTACAGTCAGCCCTCAGTCTTCTCCACGCACCGGATGCCCATGCTTTCCAATTCGTTCAAAACCGGCTCGTAAATGCCCGGCGTCACCGGCGCCCACACGCCGCGCTCGACGATGCGGCCGGTCAGGATGAGCCGCGTGGCGATGGCCGCCGGCAGGCTCACCGTGCGGGCCATGGACGTATCGCCGTCGGGCTGGCCGAAATCGATCAAAGTCGAGCTGATGCGTTCGTCGGGCTTGCCCGGGAAACGCGCCACGAAGCGATGGAGCAGCACGATCATGTCGCGCTCGCCCGGGGCGTAGGTCATCTTCTGGTTCATGCGCGTGGCCAGAATATCGAGCGCGGTGGTCTGCTGCCCGATGATCGGCAACGGATCGTTCGAGAACAGTCCCAGCCACTCCATACGCTCGAGCGGATTGGCCTTTTCGTCCATCTTCAGGAACTTGGCGACCTTGGCGCGAATATTCACCGGCGAATCGGCCTTGATCAGCCCGGCGGTCCACTGCGCGAACGTCGTACCCTTCGCATACGTGACCGGGCTCTCGTCCAGCATGCCCAGGTCAACCACCGCTTTCAGCGTCTTGCACCAGCCGGGGTAGCGCAGCGTGCCGCGGAACATCGTCTCGACGTTCTTCAGACCATAGAGATCAAGGTAAATCAGCGAATCGCGGTTGGGATAGCCTTCCAACTCAGTGTGCCCGGGCACGCCTTGCACCGGCACCGGGTGGTGGTTCAGGAACAGCTCGGGGCCGGGAATATCGATCTGCTTGCCGTTTTCGCGATACTTCGCGGGATTCTTGCCGGCGGTGCAGACGCCGCGCGGCGCCCACGAGAACTTGTAACCCCACGGATTGTCGTTCGCCTCAGGGGCCGGCAGGCCGCCGCAATACGATTTGAAGCTCACCACCTCACCGCCGCGCTGCCGCACGCCGTGGATCACGCGCATGGCCGACATGTGGTCGATGCCCGGATCCACGCCGATCTCGTTCAGCAGAATCAAATCAGCCTTACGCGCCGCCTCGTCGAAGCTCCGCATCTTGGGGCTGACGTAGGACGTTGTAACCATGTGCTTCCTGTGCCGCAGGCAGCACTCCGCGACCACCGGGTGCAGCGGAGCCGGCAGCAGGCTGATCGCCAGGTCATGGTCCTCGATCAACCGTTCGAGCTTCTCGTGATCGTCGGCCAGCAGATCAGTCGTGCTGCCGCGCGGGTGGCCCGCGACCAGCGCGTCCGCCTTGCTGACGGTGCGACTGGCGACGGTGACTTGGAAGTCGGACTGATTGAGCAGATAGCGAACCAGCGGGCGACTCACCAAGCCCGCACCCAGCACGAGAACTCGTTTCATCGATTGCCTCCTGAGGCTATATCACGGCCGATAAACCAGTGGAATCTCGCTTCGCATCCCACGTCGGCTTAAGCCTGATGCAAGTGTTGTTCCAGGTGGCGGTAGGCCTCCGTCAACCGTCCGCGGTACACAATAGTCGCTCGCTGCAACTCCGGCGGCAGCCCACTTCCCGGCAGCGGTGCGGAAAAATCCGCCCGCGCCAGGGCCGGGATGAACGGCCTGAGCGTGCGGCTGAAGTAGTTTGAGGCGTCGATCGGCAGCTCGCACGGCAGAAAATCGACCGCGAGCACGACCGGACCGCGGCCCGCAACGCCATCTATCGTCTCACCGGTGAAGGGGTCGTACACGTAAACCGGCGCAGCCGGATCGGTCGCGCGCGTCGTGCAGGCCAGCGAGCCGTCGATGTCGCACGAAATATCGCCGATGACGCGCAGCCGCGGCTGGCCGGCGTTCCATAATTCCTTGAACTGTTCGCGCGTGATGAGGCGCGGGTACTTCTCCTCCCAGTAGATGCAGTTCACGAGGAGGCTCAGATGCGGGGCGTATTGGAAGAACACGCCGCGATAGCGCTCCGGGTGGCGATAGTACTCCTGCAATTCGAACGGCGCCGAGGCGTCAATCCGCGTCACGATGTGCTCTTCGCGAAACACGACCTTGTAGCAGCAGTGCGGATTGGGCCGGACGGACGCGAGCTGCTGGGGCGTAATTTCCTCCACCGGCAGGAGGTCGTAAATCTCCTGTGCCCCCTGCGACACGTTCCCGTAGCCGGTGAAACCGCAGACGAGCGGATTGATCGCCTCGGGCAGCCCGCGGGCGCGGATCGCATCGGCGATGCCCGCGAACTCGCGCTTTACGCTTTCGAGATCAGTGTACCGATGCGCCGGACGCACCTGCGCAAAAGGACTGTCGATGCCCTCGTGCCGCAGGCGCTGACCGAAGGCCCATAGCGTATCGATCATGCCGGCCAGCCCCGCATAGCGCCCGAAGAACACCAGGCGCCTGTTCTGATCGTCGACGATGCGCTCGTAATCAATGAGCGTGCAGCCCAGTTCCATCAGGCGGCGCAGGGCGGGCATGTTGTGCGGCTGGCCTTTTATTACGTGTGAGAAGTAGACGTACGTTTTGCCGGGCGCCAGGCGTTCGACGGGTATCTCCTTAACGCCCATGATGACCGGGCAGTCGGAGAGATCGTCGACAACGGCCGCACCGCAAGAACGATATTCGTCGTCCTTTATGGCGCGAATTGGAGAAGTCTGAACGCGGAAGTCGATCCCGTGCTCCTCGTGCAGCCAGCGGATGTCGTTGGGCACCAGCGGGACCCGCCCCTCCCACTCGCTTTTGTCTTCGCGTCGAATTCCGATGATCAAGGTCGTAACTCCTTCCTGTCCCGGCGCGACGTCCCGCGCCGATGCTGTTGGCGCAGAGCCGCTCGCTGGCGGCGAGCCCCTCATCGTAGGGCGCAGCCGTCCGGGCAACAAGGTGGCGGCTTTTCAACTTCCGTGGCCGATGGAGCTACGTACGCTTACGTGAATGTGCAACGGCTATGTCGGACAGATGTCAGCAGAAGGGAGGCGCATGCTCGCGTCTGCTCACCAGCGCATAAGGAAATCGCTATGCCTAACGAGTCAGCAGCCGCTCAGGCTGCCACGCCTCCGCCAGCCACGCGCCGCACCTTCCCACGTTCCCACTTTCCCACGGTCACGCGTGGAAACGTGGGAAGGTGGGAAGGTGGGAAGGTGGGAAGGTGTGTACACCTGGAGGTACCGAGGTGTCTTGAGCAAGCCAGATCGCGCAAAAAAAGAAACCGAGGGTCCGCGAAGAACGGACCCTCAGCTCATCAATTCATGGGCAGACTGAAGCTTACGGCTTCGGCGTCTCGGGCTTCGGCTGCTCGGGCTTCGGAGCAGGAACCGGCTTCGGGGCCGGTTCTGCCTTGGCGCCTTTCTCCTCGAGAACCTGGTCAATCAGGTGAATGACACCGTTCTTGGCCGTGATCTCGGTCTTGACGACGTTCGCGCCGTTGACGGTCAGCTTGCCGTCCTTCTCAGTGATCGTCAGCGCCTCGCCGGTCATGCTCTTGAGCGGGGCCTTCTGATTCTTCAGTTGGGTGGCCGTCATTTTGCCCTTGACGATGTAGCTTTCGACGACCTTCTTCAACTCGGACTTCTGCTCCGGCTTGAGCAGGTTCTGCACCCACAGATTGCCCTTCTTGTTGATGGCGTCATTGGTCGGTGCGAAGATGGTAAACTCGCCGCCCTTCAGGTCGACGCCCGAAGCGCTGAACAGACGCTCAAACTGCTTCAGATCCGGGTTGGTCTTCAGCGTCGCGGCGATGTCCTTGACTTCGTCCTTGGGCTCTTCCTTCTTGGGCGGTTCCATCTTCTTCGGCTCAGGCTTCGGTGGCTCGGGCTTCTTCTCCTGGGCCAGCGAAACGTTCGCCCAGCCGAGCAGACCCAGAATCACCGGGACCGACCAAGCAACCACTGACCTCTTACTAAGCATCTGAACGTTCTCCTTCTTCTGAATCCCCGGTCGGTACGGCGCGGTAGCATTCCCAACGCAGGAATGCCACCCCGACGGTTTTCGACCACATCGAAGCGACACAACCTATCACGCGACAATACTTTTGCAAGGAATTTTCATTATCGGCACGCGCCATGGCAAAACACATGCCACGATTCCGCACTTCTGGCCTTGAGCACCTCCGGTCAAATAGCTTAGTCTGTTCCCTGGCCGTTAGTGCCGGTGGCTTAAGGGTTTACGCTTATTTAACGCGCAAGGACTTACTCCGTGGATGCCCAATTGCGACATATACTCTGGACGAATGACCATTTGCGACTATTCTGCTCGCTTCTGTTGTGGTTTACAATTCCTTACGTTTCAACCGGCTGCTTTAGCCCGCACCCCACGCACTTAGATCGCCTCATTATAGGTGAAGTTATGCAGAACTCAGAGCTGACACAGAACCTGCGCGCTTTGTGTCTGCCCGGAGGCCGGTTGTCTGGAACCGACAATGCGTTCATTGCCGAGCGCTATGTGCTCGACAAAGCCCGGGAGTACGGATTGCGCAACGGGCACTTGGAGGCGTTTGCCATGCCGTGCTGGCGTGCCACTTACACGCGCGTCGTGCGGTTGGCCGACCAGGAGATTCCCTGCGAGGGCGCGCTTGCCTTATGTAACACAATGTCTACTCCGCCTGGCGGCATTAGCGCGCCAGTCCTGGATGTCGGCGATGGCAACCAGGAAGATTTCGACCTGCTGAATGGTAAACTGAACGGCCGGTTCGCGCTGGTTCGTGACGGCGGCCGCAACCGCCGCTCCGAAAAAATGGACCGGGCACTGGAGCACGGCGCGGCCGGGCTGGTAGTAATCAGCGCCGCCGACCGTGCCCCCGTAATCGGTACCGCCCATCACACGCCGCGCCCCGAGCCCGCCGTGATCATTAGTCATGAAGACGGGCAGACCATCGCGCAGGCATTGGCAGCCGGTGAGACCGTGCAGCTCAACATCCAGATTAGCAGCGAATCCTGGGATGGCGAGCCGCACAACGCCATCGCGGAAATCCCCGGGCATGGCCCGCACCGCGACGAAATGATCCTCGTCTGCGCACACCTCGATAGCTGGCATCTGGCCGAAGGCGCCATTGACAACGCCAACGGCTCGGCCGTCATCCTCGAATGTGCCCGGGCCCTGCGGGCAGTTGACTGGCGCCCGCGCCGCACTGTGCGCTTCATCTGGTTTATGGCCGAAGAGCAGGATTTGCGCGGCAGCCGTGCGTATGTGGCCGCTCATCAGGATGAGTTGGACCGGGTCGTCGCGATGATCAATATTGACATGCCCGGCTCGCCGCGTGCACTGTGGACTTCGGGCCCGCCGCAGTTTGTAGAACGGCTTCAGCAGTTCCGGCGCGGCATGGCGGGTTACCTGCTTAACGAGGATATCGGCAGACTATCCGGGACCTGGAGCGATCATGCGCCATTCGTCGAGGCCGGCGTGTGCGGCGTGACGCTTGGGGGTGAACTGGGTCCGGGTGGCCGGAACTACCACACCGCGAATGACAAGTTCGAGTGCGTCGATCAGCGCGCGACGATCGAGTCGGCCGCGGTACTGGCGGTGCTGGTGCGGCAACTGGCCGACGATTTGTCACTCAAGCCCGGCAGATGTC
>JAGPEO010000142.1 GCA_018056925.1 Phycisphaerae bacterium | reverse complement strand
GCCGATTTTATTCGCTCGGCCTGCGATCGTCTTTAGGCTACCAGCTTTTCGCTACCGCGCCGAGTAAGTTTGGGTCTTTAGCGTAGAGGCGCGCGGTTTCGGTCGTGATTTTGCCTTCGCGCACCAGGCGCCGCAGGTCGTCATCCAGCATGATCATGCCGCTGCGCGCCCCGGTTTGCAGCGCCGAATCCAGCGTCTCGATGCGCCCGCTGCGGATCGCCACCTGTACCGGCTGGCTGGCGTGCAGCACTTCCAGCGCCAGCACGCGCCGTTGCCCTTCTTCGGCCGGCGGGAGCAGTTTCTGGCTGACCACGGAACGCAGGCTCAGCGCCAATTGCGTGCGGATGTCGTCCTGCGAATCCTGCGGGAACAGATCTACCAAGCGCGTCAGCGCTCCCTTGGCGTCGCGCGTGTGCATGGTGGCGAACACCAGGTGCCCGGTTTCCGCCGCGCTGATGGCCATCTGGGCCGTGTCGCGGTCGCGAACCTCGCCCACCAGGATGATGTCCGGGTCCTGCCGCAAGCCGTATTTCAGTCCGTCCGCGAACGAGCTTACGTCGCGCCCCACCTCGCGCTGCGTAACGATGCTCAGCCCGCGCACTTCGTGGATGTACTCGATCGGCTCCTCGATGGTGATGATGTGCGCATCGCGCGTCTGCCGCGCCAGGTCGATCAGCGCCGCCAGCGTCGAGGTCTTGCCGGAACCGGTTTCGCCCGTCACCAGCACCAGCCCGTCCTGGTACGCCACCAGCCGCTCGGCCAGCTCCTTGGGAAACCCCAGCCAGTCCAACGTGGGGATTTCGTTAGGGATGTGCCGCAAGCAGATGCACCAGCCGTCGCGGGCCAGGTACACGTTGGCGCGAAAGCGCAGCGGCGGAGCACCGCCTTTCTCCACCGACAGCGAGCAATCCGCGTTCTTGGTTTGTTCGAACGTCTCGAACACCGCGGCCGGCAGGATGGATTCGGCCATGCACCGGATGTCATCCGATGTCAGCGCTTTGGGGGCGGCGCGCTCCAGCCGGCCGTTCACCCGGAACGTGGCGGGATAACCCGGGACCAGGTGTACGTCGGACGCCTGGCGCGCGGCCGCCTGTTGAAGCAGGCTCAGGAGCACCGGCGTAGGTGTGCTGGCTGGCATACGATCGCCGTTAGATCCGGGATCATCGAGTTCGTCAAACGCGGCCGGGGGCTCGAAGCCAATCTGTCGCCGAACCATAGTTTTCCTCGCCGTCTGTTAAGGCGGATTATTGCGCACGCGGTGCGACGGAGGTTCTACACGCCTGGCCCGGGGCGGTTGCGATGGCTGATGGTGTAAAAATGTAGTCAGGCTGGGCTCGGCAGGGCGACCGGGCCGCTAGGGGCGGGCAACCTGAATTGCAAGCAGCGTAAGGTCATCCGAGCCTTTGGCATGGCCGCGATGGTGGCGCGCCAAAGCCAGCGCCGCGCGCAGCGCCAGTTCAGTCGATGCGGCCGGGAGTTTTTGCAGAGCGTCGCGAACCGCCTCGATACCGAGCATGTCGCCAGCGGGATTATTGAGCTCTGTCAAACCGTCGGTGTAGAAAAGGACGACGCCGGCGTGCTCCGCGGGATTGAGCTTCTCAACCCTGAAATCTTCGCCGGGATCGATGCCCAGCGGCAGCGAGTTATGCCGGTCATCCGGGCCCGCGTTGGCGCAGCCGGGCAGCAGCGGAGCGGGGTGTCCGGCGTTGACGTAATCCATCGCGCCGCTGCGGCAGTCAACCTTGCCCAAAACCGCCGTAATGAAGGAGCTTCCAGCCGTGTTCTGGCACACCAGCCGGTTTATCCGGGCGGCGATTTCGGGCAGTGGCGTGTCAGGCGTGAGCGCGACGTGCACCGCGGCCTGAAAGTTTGCCATTAGCAGGGCGGCCGGCAGGCCATGCCCCGTGACGTCGGCGATGACGAAGCCGACGTGCGTGTCATCGAGCGGGAAGTAATCGAAGTAGTCACCACCGACCTCGGAGGAGGGCTCGTTGTAGCCGTCAATCAGGACGCAGCCGGCGGCCAGCGGGGCGGCCGGCAGCAGGTCGCGTTGAATTTTGCGGGCGGCGCTGAGTTCGGCGTCCACTTTCTGCAGGCGGACGTAATCCTGGAGCAGGCGCAGGTTGGCCAGACCGACGCCGACTTGCTGGGCGATGGCCGCCAGGAAGTCCACGTCCTGCGTGCTGTAAGTGGCGGCGCGCGTCACGCGATCGCCGTAGATGGCGCCCAGGATTTCATCGCGCTGCATGATGGGCACGCTGAGGGCGGAGCAGATCGGGAAGCGCACCAGGCTATCGGTGATATTGCCCACGAGATCGACGGCCGGGTTGTTGACCACGGCCCGCTCACCGTGCAGCAAAGCGCGGTTAATGAGCGTGCGACTGACCTTGAAGGCCCCGGTTTCGTCGCGCTCGACGTTGCGGACGACGGGCGATTCGGGCTCGCCGCGCGGCGTTTTCAGGACGATCAGGCAGCGCTCGAATTGCAGGGCCTGGCAGCAGGCGTCCAGAGCCTGCTCGAGGAGTTGCTTGCGCTCGAAGGCGCCCGACAGGGACTGGCCCAAGCCCATGAGCAGCGACAGGCGCTGCTCGCTTAGATCAAGGCGTTTCGTGGACGGGAAAAAATGGCTTTGAGTCAGGCGCTCGGGGGCGTCTGCCACGAAGGCCACCCGGGTTTCCGCGCTGGCCGGCGGCCGGAGCGCGCCTCGGATGGTGACTTCCTGGCCGCCGATACGAATGGACCTGTACGCGGGGCGCGTTTCGTTGCGGAAGGTCTCGCCGGCATCGACGCTGGTGCCGTTCTTGGAGCCCAGATCGGCGACGAGAACGGTGCCGGTCTCGTCGAGCCAGACGCGCGCGTGTTCGCGCGAAACCTCGCCGTCGAACCGCAGCACGATGTCGCAGTTTTCGGCTCGACCGAGCGTCAGCGGCTTCTGCGAGAGCTGCCAGACGCCTTGCCGGCCATCAGCGCCGTAAATGACCAGCGCCGCCATCGGTTCCTCCGCTCCCCCGGTGTTCGTATGCCGGGAGTATACCCGGTTGCCGCGCCGGCTAGTCAGGTTGCGCCGCGATCAGTATCATAAGTGGTTCGATTTATTTACAGGCTTTGAGCGTTTTGGAGCAGCGATGTTTGAGCCGTTGCCGGCGCAGGTCAATTTTTCGCAGGCCGAGCTGCAAGTGCTCGAGTTTTGGCGCAAGCACGACATCTTCGGCAAGTCGCTGGAGCTGCGACGCGGGGCGCCGCGGTTCGTGTTTTATGAGGGTCCGCCGACGGCCAACGGGCTGCCGCATCCCGGGCACTGCCTGACGCGTGCGATCAAGGATCTATTTCCGCGCTATCAGACGATGTGCGGCAAGCTGGTGGAGCGGAAGGCCGGCTGGGACACGCACGGTCTGCCGGTCGAGGTTGAGGTCTGCAAGCAACTGGGAATTCACACGAAGGAGGAGATTGAGGCTTACGGCGTCGCGCGCTTCGTGCAGAAGTGCATCGAGAGCGTGTTCCGGTACGTGCGCGAATGGGAGGAAATGACGCGCCGGCTGGGGTTCTGGGTGAACCTGGAAGAGGCGTACGTCACGTATCATCAGAGCTACGTGGAAAGCGTCTGGTGGAGCCTGAAGACGCTGTTCGACCGCGGGTTACTGTACCAGGGGCACAAAGTCGTGTGGTGGTGGGCGCAGGGAGGGACGGCGCTGTCGGCCGGCGAGGTGGGCGAGGGCTATAGGACGGTGGATGATCCGTCGGTGTATGTCCGGTTCCCGCTGATCGCGGAGGGACGAAGGGATCAAGGGATCGAGGGATCGAGGGATCGAGAAGGATCGCCGGAGGGCGAGACGCGGACCGAGTTGCCGCATCGGCGCTTGCCGGCGGATGCCAAGGTTTCATTGCTGGTTTGGACGACGACGCCCTGGACGCTCATCAGCAATCACTTCGCGGCGGTCGGGCCGGATATCGACTACCTGCTGGTGCGCGACAAGACGACCGGCGAGTACCTGTACATCGCCAGCGCGTTGGTCGCCGCGACGGCCGAGAAGGTCAAGCATGAGCTGGAAGTGGTCGGCGTATGCCGGGGAGCGGACCTGGTCGGGTTGCGCTATGAGCCGCCGTTTGATTCGTATTCGAAGACGCTGCGAGACAAAACGGCGCGCCTGAAAGAGGGCGGCGAGGCGCACATTGCGTGGCGCGTGGTGCCGGCCGATTTTGTGGCGCTGGACACGGGTACGGGGCTGGTGCACCAGGCCCCGGCGTACGGCGAGGTTGACTTCAACCTGCTGCAAGAAGAGCGGCGGCGGTTTGTCGATTTCGACGCCGTGCCGCTGCTGAACGCAGTGGCCCCGGACGGCACGTTTACGAGCGACGCGCCGGATGCGTATCGCGGGCGGTGGGTCAAGGATTGCGACAAGGGCATTATCCAGGAACTGCGCGAGCGCGGCATTCTTTATCACCAGGAGACGATCCGGCACGAATACCCGTTCTGCCCGCGGGCCGAAGACGACCCGCTGATTCAGTATGCGCGGAAGAGCTGGTTCGTCCGCACCAGCGAGTTCCGGGACGAGTTCCTGAAGAATAACGAGAAGATCAACTGGCTGCCCGAGCACATCAGGGAAGGGCGGTTCGGCGATTTTCTGCGGAACAACGTCGATTGGGCGTTGTCGCGCGAACGCTATTGGGGGACGCCGCTGCCGATCTGGGTGTGCGAGAAGACCGGCAAAATGGAGGCGATCGGCTCGCTGGCCGAGCTGAAGGCCAAGCCCGGCGCGACGGACGACGGATATTGGGAAGCTCGCGCGGCTGAGGCAAAGGGGCGTGGCGAGACGTTGCTGGACCACTTGCGCGTTCATAAACCCTACATCGACGCGTGGACGTACGACAGCCCGTTCGCGGCCGGGGCGCGGATGCGGCGCGTGCCGGAAGTGATCGACTGCTGGTGGGATGCGGGCAGTATGCCGTTTGCCCAGTGGGGGTTCCCGCATGCACCGGGCAGTATCCAAACATTCGTAGAGCGTTTTCCCGCGGACTTCATCAGTGAGGCCATCGACCAGACCCGCGGCTGGTTCTACGGGCTGCTGGCCATCAGCACGCTGATTTTCGGTCAAGGAGAAGGGTCGCGCGGGCTTGAGCGCCACACAAATGGTCAACCTGAGCAACTGCCGGTTGCTACGGCGGAATACCCGCACCCCTACCGCACGTGCATCGTCCTGGGCCATGTGATGGGCGAGGACGGGTTGAAGATGTCGAAGCGCACCAAGAACTACAAGGAGCCTTCGTACATCTTCGATCACTACGGCGCAGACGCCATGCGCTGGTATTTCTACAGTGGGCAGGCGCCGTGGACCAGCATTCGCTTCCAGGAAGCCAATATCCGCGATGCGCAGCGGGAATTTCTGCTGCGGCTGTACAATGTGTTCAGCTTCTTCAATATCTATGCCAATATTGACGGATTCACCGTCAATAGGGATCAAGGGATTAAGGGATCGAGCCAAGGGCAGACTGCCACTGGCCAAAGGCCCGCCGCACAACGGTCCGAACTCGATCGCTGGATTATCAGCGAGCTGCACCGGACGATTAAGTTCGTGCGCGAGAAGCTGGACGCCTTCGAGAATTATCCGGCGGCCGGGCGGCTGAAAGATTTCGTGGATGCCCTGTCGAACTGGTACGTGCGCCGCTCGCGCCCGCGCTTCTGGAAAGGCGAGAAGGACCAGGACAAGTGGGACGCGTACAACACGCTGTACGAGGTCCTGGTAGCGCTGGCGAAGTTGTTGGCGCCGTTTACGCCGTTTTTCGCGGAAATGATGTATCAGAACCTGGTTGGGTCCGCAGCCGGGACTAACAGGGATCAAGGAATCGAGGGATCTAGGGATCAAGAAGCTTGCGCTGCGAAGTCTTCTTCGGATTCCTCGCGCCTTGGAGTTCCAAATCCGTTGTCCGTCCACTTGTGCGACTACCCGACCGCCGATCCGGCCTTGATCGACGAGAAGCTCGCGACCGAGATGGATCTGGTGCGCGACGTCGTCTCGCTGGGGCGCGCGGCGCGGGCCGAGGCGAAGCTCAAGGTGCGCCAGCCGCTGGAGTCGGTTGAAATTGTCCTGGCGCGGCCGGAGCACACGGAGTGGCTCGCGGCGCACAACGATCTGATTTCCGACGAGCTCAACATCAAGCGGGTAGGGTTCGCCGCTGAGGCCGATCACTATGTTTCCTATCAACTCAAGGCGGACTTCAAGGCGCTGGGGCCGAAGTTCGGCAAGCTCGCGCCACGAATTGCCGCGGCGCTGGGGACGGTCGATCCGCTCGAGGCGCGGCGCTCGCTCAGCGTGACCGGAACGCTGGTGATCGACGTAGATGGGCAGCCGGTGTCTTTGACCAGTCAGGAAGTCCAGGTGCGGCTGCAAGCCAAGCCGGGCTGGTCGGCGGCCCAGGGGCGGGCCGGCGTGGTAGTGGTCAAGACCGACCTGACGCCCGAGCTGAAGCAGGAAGGCCTGATGCGCGAGCTGATTCACGCCGTGCAGGCCCTGCGCAAGGACAAAGACCTGCCGTACGAGGCGCGCATCACGCTGTACGTGGAAGGCCCGGCGGAGCTGCGCGAAATCGTGCAGCGCTTCGAAAGCACAATCAGCCACGAATGCCTGACGACGGCGATCGTATTCGGCCCGCCGGCGGAAGGGCAGATGCAGGCGTTGAAACTGGACGGGCTCGAGACGCGGCTAACCATCGCCACGGCGTAGTCAGCAGGTGCGTCGCGGGCGCCGCCTTCGCCCGGTCGGCTCGAATCAATCCAGCCAGCGCTTCTCCTTCAGCTTGCGCGGCAGGTAATCCTCGGTTATGAAGCTGAAGTGCTTGTTGGACAGCGCTTCGAGCTCCAGCTTCACGCCGAGCGTCTCCATGTGCTTGATCTCGCGTTGCCAGGGTTTGCTGGCGAACCAGGGGTATTCGCGTATCTCGCGGGCGCGGCGGCGGTCTTCCTCGGTCAGCGGCATGGTCACGTGCGACGGCAGATCGAATTCGTCGGCGTCGAAGCTGCTCATGCCGATGAAACGCGCCGCCGGGATGGCCATGCGCTGGCTCTCGAACGCCAGGTTGATCGAGCCCTGCTTGAGCACGCTATAGATGTAGTAGCCCCACGGATCGTTATCGACCAGGACATAAACCGGCAGACTCAGCTCGTGGTGCATGCGGTAAATCAGCCGCCGCACGCCGCGCGGCGGCTGGCCTCCGCCGTGAATGATCATGCACTTCTGCGATTCCCAGAAGCGGTCTTTATTGAAGCGCTGCCAGACGGCGCCTTTTTCGATCAGCAGGACGTACTTGGCGTCGGCCTTGCGGAACTCGATCACGTCGGGCTCCACGATGCTGGGGACGGCCCAGCCGCCGGAGCCCATGTTGGCCAGGTTGATGACGTCGCCGTTGTCGACGATGGTCATGGGGCCGACCATGGCGCCTTTGGTTTCCGCGTGGACGCCGAGCTCTTCGCGCAAGGCGGATACCGCGACCTCAATGTCCTCGATGATCGGATCGCTTTCGGATTGGTCGGCGAAGATCAGCTCGCGCGCGGGTTTGCCGTCGAGCGTCTTAATGGGGACTTTCAGGTTGTAAAACAAATCACGGATGCTGGTTGAGTCGTTGCTGTCGATCAGCCGTTTGCAGACCTCGGCGACCCGGATGGTCTGCATGAATTTTTTGGCCTGGCTGCCCTCGCCCTTCCGCCGGCCGAGCAGGCTGAAGAAGAAACGCCGCTGCTTGCCGTCGAGCAGCTCGATAATGCGCTTGGTTTCGTTGAATCGCACGTTGCTCAGCGTGCGGGACGGGATGTCGACGTACGGGTCCTCATGCTGACCGATGCGCCCGGCCACTTCTTTGGCCAGGCCGACGATGCGACGGCCGGCGGCGGCGCGGTCGCGCTGACCGGCTTTGGCGGTGACTTTGGACTTGGTTTTTGGCAATGCGAACTCCGTTTCACGCAGGCCGGGCCGAAAAAAGGGCAGCCGGCTGATTATCAGATGCTATCGTTGCAGGATGATGCCGAGGATCGACGCTGGGGGCAAGGGACTTCGCTCGTCTGCCCTCCATTCGCCTGCTCCGGGGGCGATTTAATGGTTCGGGCCATTTTAATGATTCGGGGCCGATTTTGGACGCATTGTGGCGCATTGCCGGATGCGATGGCCAAAGCGCCGGGTGCCATGGCCAAGCGCTAAAGCGCGGCCATGCCCTGTCGGTGACGGTTGCCATGGCTAAGCGCGGCCATGCCCCGCTGAGGCGCGCGGGGTATCCGGATGGGGATGCCCGCGCTCCGTGCGCGAGCTTGGGCATGGCACCCACGGTCGGCCCCGCGGCTGTGCCATCTGCTGTCGCTACCCCGCGTGTCGGCCGGGCGGCGGCATTGCGGCGAGCGAGAAAAATTTTCAAATTTCTGACGATGGGATTGATTTGCCTGATTTTTGAGGTATATTACTTAATTGGAAGGACAAGAACCCGAGTCAATCGGGTTAAGAGCCACGGGCGGCATGCTCGGCTGCGGCGTTTCCCCCCGGCGCCCACCGACGTCCGCCCAATTTTTTGCGCGCGTTTTCACAACCCAGTTCATCACGCCGCCTTCAAGACCCGACGTCACTGCACCAGCTTTTGCCGGAGCTCCCACCCCCGAGGCACTGCGGACCTCCAGCCGCGCAGTTCTGTTCTGCTGACTTAATTGCGAACGACTATCCGAGCCCGAAGCGCCAGCGAGGGCAGTGATCCGTGGTGGACCTGCGGCCTGGGCGATTGGCGGCACTCTGGTCAAATTCCGGCTCGACACGAGCCGGCTCCGCTACTCACTGCGGCTCATTCAACGCAGACGTCGTTCAACGCACACGTCGTTCATTCAACGCACACGGCTCACGTGTCATTGCGGTTCTAACGGGCGCTGTAATTCTGGCTGCTCGGGCAGGGCGTAGACTTCGATCGTGCGCGGTGAGCGAATGATGCCGGGCAGGGTGAACATGATTTGGCCGGCCGCGTCGCGGGTTTCGGCCGGCAGCGCCTGGCCGTCGGCGTAGGTCCAGCAGCGCATCTTATCAGAGCCATTGATCCGAAAGAGCGGTTCGTGGCGCGGCGTCGAGCCTGGCAGGACATCGAACCGAAGGCGCCCGCGCTGCAGCGCCAGCTCATAGCAGCCCTCCGACTCGTTATAGCCGTCATGGTTCAAGTCTGCGGGTACGTCGGTTACTAGGTGGCCGGCCTCGGGCTGCAAGGCAAG
>JAGPEO010000141.1:7421-9297 GCA_018056925.1 Phycisphaerae bacterium | reverse complement strand
CACGGCCGACCCGTTCCTGGTCTTTACAAGCAACGTGTTTGCCATCCTCGGCCTGCGCAGCCTGTACTTCGCGCTGGCCGGCATCATAGACCGTTTCGAGTATCTCAAAGTGGCCCTGGCGGTCGTTCTGGTGATCGTCGGCGTGAAGATGTTGGCGCACACGTGGCTGAAGGACCTGCTCGGGCGGCACTTTAACCTTTACCTGTTGGCCGTGGTTCTGGCGGTCCTGTTGGCCGGCGTGGTGGCGTCGCTGATAAAGAAGTCCGGCCGAAACCGGTCGAAGGCTACGGCCGAACCGTCAGGAAACGCGGGGGGTTAGCATGAAACTGGGCCCATAATCAGTAAAGCGTTATCCCGCTACCTGCGAATTTTGCGCCGCAAGCCCTGCGTCTTACCCCCCTTCCCTTTAAGCCGCGCTGCTCGCCTCTCCCGATAGGCTTCGGTGACGGAAATTCTGCCCGGCTGCATGGATGCACCGGTAAGCGTGTCAGCCCGTCCGCCCCCCTTCGCGGGGCCTGCCTGGATGGCGGTGGCCGGCGGGCTTTGTAAGAGGTCATCCATGCCCGAGCCCCTCCTAACCCGCTACCTCCAGCCCCTTATCACCGGCCGCCGCGCCGAATGCTTCGCCCTCATCGCTGATGCCCTGGCCGCCGGGCAAGCGGCCGAAGAGCTCATCTGCGACGTAGTCTGGCCGGCGATGGTACAGGTAGACCGGCTCTATCGTGGTGACCGCATCAACAGCGCCGCCGAACACATGGCGTGCCGGATCAACCGGGCAGTGGTGGGCCAACTGCAGCCGCACCTCGCACAAAGCCCGCGCAATCAGAAGCGCGTGCTGGTCACGTGCGGGGTTGGGGACCAGGAGGAGCTGGGGGCCGGCATAGTGGCCGACCTGCTGCAGGCCGACGGCTGGGAGGTTTTCCACGTCGGCGGCGGCGTGCCGGAGGACGAGATTCTCACGATGGTCGGGCAGGTTCGGCCGCAGGTTCTGGTGCTATTCGCGACCCGTCCGGAAGACGTGCCGGAGACGCGCCGCCTGGTGGAGATGATTCGCGAAGTCGGCGTGTGCCCGACCATGAACATCGTCGTCAGCGGCGGCATCTACAATCGCGCCGACGGCCTGTGGCAGGAAGTGGGGGCCGATCTCTTCTCGCCTTCGCCGCGTGAGCTGCGCGCCGCGCTGCGCGATTTACAGCCACGCCAGCCGCACGCACCGCGCGTCGCAGTCGTCAAGAAGCGGCGGCGGCGCCGCAAGGTTGCGGGCGCGGGCACGCCGGAGCCGGCTTGCGCAGGCCAGCAGTAGGCAGGCGCCAGCTTCCGACAGCGGGACGGAGCGAACGCGGGGTATAAGTCCGATCGTGAAACGCGGGTCGCCATGCGCGAGCGCTGACGCTGGCATGGCACCGCCGCGGACCCACCCCGGCTCGCGACTACACGCCCCCCACGTTCCGCCTTCTCAACTCCCGCCGCGCTTCTGCCTGCACGTACGCCGCGTATCAGCTATCATGGCGTCACCAGCACCGAAAGGGACGCTATGCCGAGTGATGAGTTCTCTTACCGTACGGCCGCAGAAGAAACCTGGCGCATCTTCCGCATCATGGCGGAGTTCGTGGAAGGCATTGACGTATTGTCGCGCGTCGGCCCGGCTGTCTCCATCTTTGGATCAGCGCGGGCGCGGCCTGAGGATCGCTATTACCAACAGGCGGTTCAACTCGGCGCGAAGCTGGCGCACGAGCGATTCACGGTAATCACCGGCGGCGGGCCGGGCATCATGGAAGCCGCCAACAAGGGCGCCTTCGAAGCCGGCGGCAAGAGCATCGGGCTGAACATCTGGCTGCCGGTGGAGCAGGAGGCGAACGCGTATCAGACGATCTCG
>JAGPEO010000141.1:0-7321 GCA_018056925.1 Phycisphaerae bacterium | reverse complement strand
GGGGGTTGTTGGCGGGCATTCCGGGGCGGCACGCCCCGGCTCTGCTCTCCGGCGCCGGGTCGCGCTCCTCCCCCGCAGGGCTTGGGTCTGCCAGCGTATTGGGGTATCATGCTGGGCTGACTTCGAGGCAGCGATGAACCCCTTGCGGGCCGAAAACGCGGGAATGTCCGGAGCCGGCGGCAACGACAAACGCCGCGCGATACTCATCCTAAACACCGGCGCCGCCGGATTGCAGGATATTCAAGCGGCGATCGCCGGCCTGGGCGAAATTAATTACGTCGAGACAACCGAGGACGCCCTGGCCGCTCTGCGCACCGGCAACTACGACGTGGTGCTCAGCGCTCCGTCCGACATGTTCTTACTAGTTCGCGCGGAGGCTCGGCAACGGGGCGAACTCGTCCTGGACAAGCTTGGCCAGGCCGTATGCATCGTCGACCGCGCCGGAACGCTGGTCTGGGCTAATACACGCCTGTCGACCTATCCGCCCGAAGTGGTGGAGGCGATTCGCCAACACTGCGGCGAGATCTGCCAGGAGTTCGCCAAGGAGCGGCCGCCGGAGCACGACAACACCCCCCGGCGCCGGACGATTCGCGTCGGCCCCGGGTATTTCTTTGACCTGACGGTTTCGCCCCTGCCGGCGCCTGACCGCAAGGTTGAAGAAGTGGTCGGCCTGGCCATCGACATCTCGGCCGCCCAGCGTCTTCAGGAGCGAATGGACACGATAGACGCCGCCGGGCGCGAACTGGTTCAGCTCGATGCCGAAGCTCTGGCGCAACTCGACGTCTGCGAACGGCTGCGAGTGCTTGAAGAGAAGATACACCACTACGCCCACGAACTGCTCGATTTCGATAACTTCGCGGTGCTGGTTATCGACCAGCAGACGCGGCGCCTGGAAACCGTCATCGCCAGCGGCTTTTCCGAAGAAGTCAGATCCATGCCCCTGATGGCCTCTACCGAGGGCAATGGAATCACGGGCTACGTCGCGGCCACGGGGCGCTCGCGCATCTGCCCGGACGTCAGCAAGGACCCGCTGTACCTGCCCGGTCTGGAGCGGGCCGGCTCCTCACTAACCGTACCGTTGCGGCTGCGGGACCAGGTGGTCGGAGTCTTCAACGTCGAATCCCAGGAAATCGGGGCATTCACTGAGGAAGACCGCCGTTTCGCCGAGATTTTCGCCCGCTACGTCGCCATCGCCCTGCACATCCTGAAGCTGCTCGCGGTCGAACGCTCCACGACCACCGGCCAGATCACGGCCGACGTCGCTTCGGAGCTGTCCGCGCCGCTGAACGACATCATTGCGGAGGCGACGGCGACGATCAATGACTACATTGGGCAGGACGACCTGCGCGCCCGGCTGCGGGCGATCATCGACAACGTGGACCGGGTCAAGCGTACGCTAACCGAGCTTACGGAATCCCGCGGCGTACGCGGCCTTATCCCCGAGACGCGAGCCGTCGATCCGCTGCTGGCCGGCAGGCGCATCCTGATCGCCGACGATGAGGCGATCATTCGCGAGACGATTTCCGATGTGCTGACCAAGAACGGGGCGCTGACCGTGATGGCCCGCGACGGCATCGAAGCCGTCGGCATGATCCAGGTTCAGCATTTCGACCTGGTGGTGTCGGACATCAAGATGCCCCACAAGAGTGGGTACGAGGTGTTCGCCGCGGCCCGCGCAGCCAACCCCGATTGCCCGGTAATTCTGATTACCGGATTTGGCTACGATCCGGATCATTCGATCGTTCGCGCCAGTCGGGAAGGTTTGGCGGGCGTACTGTTCAAACCTTTCAAGGTCGATCAGCTCCTTGAGCAGATTCGCCGAGCGCTTTCGAAGCAGACGCCAGCCGCGTAGGGGGCTTCGAGTTTCGAGATTTGAGGCTTGGCGTTCGGCCGGCTCATTGCCGAATGGTGAATTTTCCCTCGGCCCGCACGCACACGCGGCCGGCCTGCACGATTTCGCCCCGGACCCGGTACAGCTCTTCCTGGTGATCGTGGATGGCGACGCGGACCTGTGCTGGCTGCCCCACGCGCACCGGCTCGCCGTACCCGATGTTCAGCCGCCCGGTCACGGCGATGATTCCGTGCTCAAACAAGCAATGCCCCATCGCCGCATCGAGGAGCAACGCGAGATGTCCGCCGTGCACGTTTTCGGGATAGCTGCAATTAACAGGATCGCAGAAGAACTGCGCCACCAGCGTGCCATCCGATTCGGACCGGAATTGTAGCCCCAGGCCGCCGTGCGCCTTTTCGCGACATGCCACGCACGCCGAGTGGCAGGAAGTGTGGCCCGACTGGCCGGGCGCAGGAGCCGATAACTCGCCGGGGTCAGCGCAGCCGCGTAGCTTGGTTGCGCCCCGGCGCGTTCCTCGGGTCGTGTTTTGGCGAGGTCGCTTGCTCATCCTGGTTTCCCGGGCGCAAAACTGCCGCGCGGCGAAAATAATGGCTCATTTCGGGCACGCCGCCGCCTACCAAGCTGATGACGAAGTTGTCAATCTAAATAGTAACGCGCCGGGCCGGCTGCGGCACGTCCGAGTGCAACTCAGGGTTGCCGTCCGCGGGTTCCCGGTCGGCGGACTGTTGCGCGAGAGCTTTTTCCGCCCCTGCTACGGGCGTTTGTGCGGTCCGCGTTTTTGGCTAAACTACGGCCCTTCCGACTGGTTGAGGAGTGACATGCCTAAAAACAGATCACAGCAGGCTCAAATCGGATCTGACACCCGTTCAGCCGGTGCAGCAGTCCAGACATTGAGCACCCCCAATGCCGCATTGCTGCGGACTCTCGGAGCGTTCTTTCTGCTGATCTCAATCACAATGTCGGTCATGCTGGCGCTTTCAACGCTCGGCTCCCTGAAACTGCCGGGTTGCGGACCGGGCAGCGCCTGCTCCGACCTGTCGAACGGCTATTGGGGCAGCATCCGCTGGAGCGAAACGGGAAAGTGGCCGGTGGCCTACCTTGGGCTGGCCTACTTCGTCGCAGTACTGGTGGCCTGGCTGGCGGCGCCGGGCGGCATCGCGAGCCTTTTCCGGTGGTTGATCCGCTGCGGCGCGGTGGTTTCGGTGGGCTTCATGATGGTGATGATCAAGGAGTGGCATTTCTGCAACTACTGCATCGGTGCTCACGCGGGCAACATCGCCTTTTGGATCGTGGCTGAAGCGACCCGCTGGCGCCAGATTCCATCGCTGAAACCCATCGCCATCTTCATTGTGGCGTTTGCGGTCGCCACGGGCGGGCTGAAAGCAGCCGACGCGCGCGTCCGCCACGAGGCCGATCAGCAGGACAAGCGTGACTTGGAGGCGTCCATCGCGGGCCTGTTGCAGAAAACGGATGCCGAAATGAAGGCCGCGCAACAGCCGGCCCCCGCGCCGCAATCCCCGGCGGACCAAGGCGACAAACCGGTGACGCCGGCTCCCGACGCACGAGCCGCGTCCTCTGCACAGCCCCCCTCAGCTCCGCCAGTTGGCGCAGACTCCGAATTCAAGGTAACCATCGGGCGCGGAGAAGATGCCAGGGAACTCCCGATTCGCAAAATAGAGCCAGGCGAGACTCCTCAGCCGCCTCCCCAGGCTGCTCCCGCTCAGGGCGCGCCGGCGCCCGCAAAGAGCGAGTCTGGTGCGGCCCAGAGTAAACCCGGTGAACGGCCGGACAAACCTCCGCCGCCGCCCGGCTGGGACTGGGACACCATTCTCAGCCAGGACGATCCATTCAAGGACGGTTTTTGCGGGCTGTACGTGAAGGGTCCGAAGGAGGCGTCCGTTCGCATCGTGATGTTCACGGATTACCAGTGCCCGGACTGCAAGAGAGTTGAAGGCGAAATTCAGGAAGTGCTCAAGAAGTACCCGAATGACGTTTCGCTTTCAGTCAAGATGTTCCCGTTCTGCCTGGAATGCAACCCGACGGTCGACCGCACGCTGCATCCCAACGCCTGTTGGGCGGCGCGCGCCGCTCACGCCGCCGGCATTCTTTGGGGCAACGACGGCTTCTGGAAAATGCACGAGTGGTTGTTCGATCGCAAAGGGATATTTCAAACCACCAGGATACTCGAAGACGGAGTGCGTGAGATAGGCTACGACCCGCAGGGCTTCATCAGGGTCGTTACCGGGCCCGAGACCCTCAAGCGGATCGAAACCGAGATTAAGGAAGCCCGCTGGTGCGGCATCTATCAAACCCCGATGATCTTCATCAACGGGCACGAAATTCGCGGCTGGCGAACGACCAACGCCGTGCCGCGTGCAGTCGAAGCTCTGCTGCAGCGTCGCCCGCCCGCGCGTGACCATTCGCAGGACCGCCCGCCCATTGCGCTGGACAAGATGGTCGGCGACTGGCGCGAAAACGGCCGGCGCCAGATGCCGCCGGATAACCCGCGCCACTCACGCGGGCCCGAGGGCGCGCCCGTACAAGTAATTGTGTACGGCGACTTCGAGGAAGAGGCGACGGCCGAAACCGACATCTGGTTCCGGGACTACGTGGCGAAGCACTCGGACACGCAGTACACGTGGCGGGCGTTCCCGTTCAACCAGGAGTGCAACCGCTGCATGAAATTCACGCGCTACGAGCAAGGCTGCTGGGCGGCCCGGGCGGCTGAAGCGGCCGGTAAGCTGAAGGGCGAGGAGGGTTATTGGGCGATCCATGACTGGCTGATGCGGAACCAAGGCTCGTTCAACGACGAGGCGTTGCGGCAGGCCGCCACGGAGTTGGGCTTCGACGCCGACGCGTTGCTGGAAACCATGAAGAGCCCGGAAGTAGAGGACGCCATCAAGGACGACGTGAACGGAGCCGACCGCGTATCGCTCCAGGCGATTCCGTTGATCATCATCAACGGCAAGCAGGTCGGACGTTGGCGGAATGTGCCCGAGCGCAAATGGGAAGTGCTCGAGGCGATCATCGACGAAGCCGCGGGCCGCCGGCCGCCGCGCTAATGTCGGCGTGTGAGCCTGGCGGCGTGTGAAGTTTGAAGCGAGTTCAGCGGCGCACCGCGCGCGGTGCGCCGCTGTATTAATCGTTGAGAGGATGGTCTTGTGACTTCAGCGGCATTCCCCGAGCCGGCGCCTCAGAAACTGTCGTGGCGCTTTCCGCGCACTTTCTGGGTTGCCAACGGCGCCGAGTTGCTGGAACGCGCCGCGTACTACGGGATGTTCATCGCGCTGGCGCTCTACCTGACGGAGCGCGTGGGCTTCTCCGACTTCCAAACCGGCATTGTGGCCGGCTGCTTCGCCTCGGTGCTCTACCTGTTGCCGATGTTCACCGGGGCGCTGGCGGATCGGATCGGCTTTCGCCAAGCCCTCATGCTGGCCTTCGCGCTGCTCACGGTCGGCTACTTCACTCTGGGCGTCTCTCAACAAAAGCCCATCGTGATTTTGGCCCTGGCCATCATCATGGTCGGCGGCGCCATCGTGAAGCCGGTCATCTCGGGCACGGCCGCCAAGTGCTCGGACGACGCACATCGCCCGCGGGCGTTCTCGATTTTTTACATGGTGATCAACATCGGCGCGTTTTCAGGCAAGTCGATCGCCAAGCCGTTACGCACCGAGTTGGGCCTGGAGTACATCAACTACTATGCCGCGATCATGGCGCTGCTGGCGTTCATATTTGTGGCGCTGCTCTACCGCAACGTGGGCGGCGAGGGCTCCAACCGCAGCGTTCGCGAAATCGTGCGCGGGCTGGGCAAAGTCTTCTCGAACGGGCGCTTCATGTGCCTGATCGTCATTGTCGCCGGTTTCTGGGCCATACAGGGGCAGTTGTATGCCTCGATGCCGAAGTACGTCCTGCGACTGGTCGGCGAGCACGCGGCTCCGGAGTGGCTGGCCAACATAAATCCGCTGGTTGTGGTGCTGCTGGTCGTGCCGATCACGCACCTGGTGCGGCGCTTCAAACCCGCCAGCTCCATAGGCATCGCCCTCGGCATCGTGCCGCTGGCGGCACTCTCAATAGCGGTCAGTCCGCTCCTGCAGGCGCGCGCCGGCACTCAAGTGGACATATTTGGCTGGTTCTCTCTGCACCCGATCACCGTCATGGCCGTCTGCGGAATCGCGCTGCTCGGCCTGGCAGAGTGCTTCCTTTCGCCCAAGTACTACGAGTTCGCCTCCAAGCAGGCGCCGCCCGGGCAGGTCGGCATGTACATGGGTTATCAGAGCTTGACCACTTTCCTCGCCTGGGGCTTCGCTTTTCTCAGCTCAGGCTATCTCCTGACGCGCTTCTGCCCGGATCCGAATACGCTGCCGCCCGAAGTTTATGCGCAGTGGCAAGCCGCCACGTCGATCGGGGCGGGCGCCTCGGCCACCCCCCTACCCGAAGCCTACGCCCATGCACACTATCTCTGGTACGTCTACGCCGCGGTGGGCGTGGTGGCGTTCGCGGCGCTGCTCATCTTCAAATTCATCACTGACAGGATTGATCGCCGGCGCGAGCAAGCCGCGCAAGAGGCGGAGGTCAAAGCGTCGGCCTGACAGCGCGTTAAGCTCAATTCCGACACGGCCTTACGTATTTTTAACTTGAAATATCTTTTCGGGGCACCCAGTCTTAGCTAAAAGGAAGGATGGAGCCGCGGATAACAAAACATTCCCGAGCCGTGCATCCGGCTGACAAATCGTAGTAATCCGGCCTGAAGCGAGGAGTCCAAGTGGCGGGACACCAGGATGAGGGGCTTAATGCCGCACCGCGCGGCCGCACCGGAGTGCTGTTTGCGTTCGTCCTCGCGCTGGCGCTGCTGCTTTTCCTGATTGACACACAAGTTCCGCTGGGCCTGGTGGTGCTGCTGGGCTATCTGCCGCTGCTGCTGGTAACAGTGGCGTGGGGTAGGCCGCGACACTACTGGCTGATGGCCGTGGCCGCCTCGGGGCTGATCGTGCTCGGTCATTTCGTCAGTCCTCCCGCGCCGTTGTTCAACTGGATAGAAGTCCACAATCGCGCGCTGGCAATCGCCGCGATTTGGATTGTTTCGGCCATGGGCAGAATCCTGTGGAACACGCGCTTCCGCCTACTGGAGCAGCATAAGCACTACAGCCGCACGCTGGCCGACTCGCTCGCCGAATCCGAGGCGCGGGCCGCCGAGTTGAAAGCGATTTTCGACAGTCTCAACCAGCCGGTGCTGGTGTTCAACGATTTGGGCAAGCCGGTGCGTGCGAATCGCGCTGCGTATGAGCTGCTGGCAGCCGACCCCTGCGCCCTGAACCCGGACGCTTACCTGCAGCTCTCGAACCTGCTTCGGACGCGGCACCTGGACGGTTCGCTGGTCGACCCGACCGACTTGCCGTCGCGGCGGGCGCTACTGGGCGAGACGGTCAAAGGCGAGCAACTCATGCTTACCAACGCCAAGGGCCGCGACAT
>JAGPEO010000140.1 GCA_018056925.1 Phycisphaerae bacterium | reverse complement strand
GGCGCGGGCTTGCCGTGCGACACCTCCAACCCGTTTACGGTGGCCGCGAAGTACGGCCCCAGGCCCGAGGCGCGCAACACCAGCTCCAGATTCTCCGGCGGGCCTGAGGTGCCCACTGCCAACACGTAACCCGCCTGGGCCAGCCGTGCGACCGTTTCGCGTGCCCCGGGCGAAAGCGGAACGTTGTCGCGAATCAGGTCGCGGTAAATCCGCTCTTTTTCATCGTCGATCCGCCGCACCTCCTCGTCAGTGATCTGCGGCCCCCAAATCTTGCGCACGATCTCGCGGCTCGACATGCCGAACGTCCGCTCAAATGCCTCGTCCGTCAGGTCAATCCCGTACTGCCGCGCCACGGCCCGCCAGCTTTCCTTATGCGGCGGTCCCGAATCGACCAGCACACCATCCATGTCGAAGATTACGCCTCGCGCCATCTGGTATCTCCCACGCAGACAGGGATTCTAATCGCGCAGGGATTAAAGGAACCAGGGACCGAGAGGCCGAGGGATTAAGGGATCCAGGGATCAAGGGGTCGAGAGAGCGGGAAGCTGGTTCGTTGCGCAGGTCGTCCAATCCACGAGGAACATGCGCAGCGGGCCCGCCAAGCCGGTGGCCGGGCCCCGGAGCGTGCGGTCGGGGAGTGCGAGGCCGTCGCGCATCACTAGCTTGTTATAGCCATAGATGGCGTTGTTGTCGGGATCGGCGATGTACGCGTTTCCATCGGCGTCGACGATGATGGCGGACAGGTTTACGGCGCCGATCACGGTAACGATGGCGTCGGGTAGGAACTCGCCATCAAGCGTCAGGGCGTTGGCGAAGATGCTGATTTGGTTGCCGCCGCCGGCGCCGTTGACCACGTAGAGCGTGTTATTCACATCGATAAACGCGTCAAATAGGTCTTCGAATGCGGGGCTGCGGATCAGGCGCGCAGCGAACACGGCACCGTCGAGTGTGGCGGCATTGTCGAACACGGCCACGCTGTCGACGTCCAGGCCGTTGGCGACGTAAAGCTCACCGTTCGAGCCAAGGCTGAGGCCGCGCGGAAAAGCCACGTCTGGACTGTCGATGACGCGCGTCGGGGCGACGTTCCCGCTGAAGGGCAGCGAGGCGTTTGCAAAGACGTTTATGACATCCGTGTCGGCGTCCGCGACGAAGAGCACGTCGTTGGCCGCGTCGTAGGCCATCGCGGCCGGCCCGACAAGGTTTGTTGCAGCGCCCTGGATGACGCGGGTTGGGGGCCGGTCGCCGTCGATGGTGACTAGAGTCAGCGCGTCGGGATATCCGGTGATCGATGGGGTCCCGGCATTGTAGACTAGCAGGGTTCCGGTGTTTTCGATCACGACGGCGGTGGGAATGTTCACTGCTGTATTGATGGGGCCGATTAATTCGGCAGCCGGAGGGAGATCGCCGTCGAGTTGGAACGGGACGTCGAAACCGTAAGCGGTCACGCTGCCGCCCGCGGCATTAGCGACATACAGTATCGCCTCCGGTATGGGGGGCGGGGCGCCTTCGACGGTCACCTGCGTCGTATCTTCGGCCGAGCGTCCGGTCGACTCAGTCACGATCAACTGAAACGTCAAAATTGTTGGTGAATCGGGAGCCAGAAAGGTGGCAATGGGTTCGTGCGGGTTGTCCAGCACGACCGGCGTTCCCGCGAGTTGCTGCCAGGTGAACGTAAGCGTGCCGGCCCGGGAAGGTGCGCTGGCGCTGCCATCGAGTGTGACCTCGTCGCCAACCGACACCGTTTGGTCCGGACCGGCGTTTGCGACGGGGCGCGGAACGGGGGGCGTCGGATTCGGCGGGCAACCCACGAGCAGGCAGGTCACGCTAACCAGCGCGGCTAACGACAAGATGCGGGGGGACGTTCGTGAGGTCATGCCAGACCCTCCTTGCCGGGTGCATGCGCTTGGCTATGCGACTACCGCGATAGACATCAGTAATGCCCAGCACCGGATGCTAGGCCGGCGGTTGACGAGATCAATGTTATGCGGTCAGGCAACAGCTATCAGCATGTCCGATACTTCCGCCCTTGTTGCCGCGTTGGCTGGCGGCTTCTTATGATGCGCGATTAGGGACAACGTGCGCTTTGCCGCGCGACGATGCTTACACAATGGAGGAACTTGATTTGCCATCGCCCGGCGCCCGCGATTCAGGCCCCACAAAGAAGCGACTACCCGGCCCGTTATCGTGGCTCGGGCGGCACGAACTCGCGACACTGGTACTCCTGATTTTGGTGCCGGCCGGCGTTTGGGCGTTTGTGGTGTTGGCCGATGCCGTCACCGAGGGCGAGACAGAGTCGTTCGATGAACGCGTGCTGCTGGCGCTGCGCAATCGGGCCGTCGTCTCTGATCCGCTGGGGCCGGCGTGGGTGGAGGATATGGGGCGCGACGTCACGGCCTTGGGCGGCACCGTTTTTCTCACGTTATTGACGCTGGCCGTGTCGGGCTACCTGCTGCTGGACAGCAAGCGGCACGCGGCGCTGCTCGTGCTGATTGCCGTGGGAGGCGGAGTGCTGTTGAGCGCGACGCTTAAGCGGAGCTTTGATCGCCCGCGGCCGGATCTGTTCCCGCACGGGCAGTATGTTTCGACGGCGAGCTTTCCGAGCGGGCATTCCATGGTATCGGCCGCGACCTACTTGACGCTGGGGGCGCTGCTGGCGCGGGTGCAGTCGCGGCCGGCGCTGAAGGCGTACGTGCTAATTCTGGCGGCGCTGCTGATGTTTGCAGTTGGCGCAAGCCGGGTGTACCTCGGCGTGCATTGGCCGACTGACGTGCTGGCGGGCTGGACGGCGGGGGCGACCTGGGCACTGCTATGCTGGTTGGTGGCGCGCTGGCTGCAGCGTCGCGGGCAGGTGGAGGGGTATGCGACGGAGACGGGGCAGGCTGGGAATGGGGTGCGGACTTAGGGGCGGATTGGTAGTGGGCGGTCTGGCAGGCGTGGGCGGCACAGTTGTCGTCAAGTCCCTCGCAAAGCCGTTTACGAGGGCATGCCCGCGCCGCTACGCGGCTTGGGCATGGCACCCGGCTGGCGTGGGCGGCACTGCTTGAAGGTGTACCTTCAAGCAGTGGCACCCGTGGGGGTTATAGTTCGAATTGGCTGCGCTCCTCGTCTTCCAGGACGTCCGCCAGGCGCATGTGGACGTAGTCTACGTCCACGGTCACTTGCTTGTTGACCGCATCAGAGGCGTTGAAGGAGATTTCGCCGAACACTTTCTCGATAATCGTGTATAGACGGCGGGCGCCGATGTTCTCCAGCACTTCATTGGCGCGATACGCCATACGGGCCATTTCTTGAATAGCCTCATCCGTAACGTTCAGCGTCACGCCTTCCGTGCTCAGCAGCGCGATTTGCTGCTTAATGAGCGCATTCTCGGGCTCGGTCAGGATGCGGTAATAGTCGTCCGCGGTCAGGTCCTGCAACGTGACCCGATTGGCGAAGCGGCCTTGCAGCTCGGGCATCAAATCACTCGGCCGCGCCTGCGTGAACGCCCCGGCCGCGATGAACAGAATATGGTGCGTGCGCACCAATCCGTAGCGAGTGCTGACGGTTGTGCCTTCTACCAGCGGCAGCAAATCACGTTGCACGCCGCTGCGTGACACCTCCGGCCCGCCGCCCTCGCTCAGCGGGCTGCCGCAGACCTTGTCGATCTCGTCCAGGAAGACCACGCCGCTTTCCTCGGCCCGCTGGATAGCCGCGGCTTGCAGGGCGTCCTGATCGATCAGCCGATCGATCTCCTGCTGCGTCATGATCTCGAGCGCTTCGCTGATCGGGGCGCGCCGGCGACGCGTGCGCGGCGGCATGATCCGCTCCATCAGCTTCTCGAACTCGGGCCCCATCTGGTCCAATCCCGTGGTCGACATGACGTGGAGGGGCACGGCGCGCTCCTCCAGCTCTATCTCGACCGTTCGGTCTTCCAGGCCGCCGGACCTCATCTGGGCGCGAATCTTCTCGCGCGTCCGTTGCCGCCGTTCGACCTGTTCGGGGTCGGCGGACTCGCTGCGGCCGAGGGGCAGGAGCTGATCGAGGATCCGGTCCTCGGCCAGGCGTGCGGCGCGCTCGCGGATGCCTTCGGCGGCCCGCTCGCGCTCCAGCAGGAGCGAGCGCTCGACCAGATCGCGCACGATACTGTCGACGTCCCGCCCGACGTACCCGACCTCCGTGAACTTGGTGGCCTCGACCTTGATAAAAGGCGCCTTGATAAGCTGCGCCAGGCGCCGCGCGATCTCAGTCTTGCCCACGCCGGTCGGCCCGATCATCAGAATATTCTTGGGAAAAACATCCTCGCGCAGGTCCGGCGCCAACTGAAGCCGCCGCCAGCGGTTGCGGATTGCCACCGCAACGGCCCGCTTGGCGTCATCCTGGCCGACGATGTGGCGGTCAAGCGCTTCCACAATCTGGCGCGGCGTCATCTCGCTCATGGCAAAGCACCCCAAAACAGCGTTCCGGGTCGAACCGGGGCAGTATACGCGATAATATCTTGGACGAAACGCCTCTGCTATGGCGCAAACGTCTCCGTGCCGATAAATTAACAGGTCTGGTTTCGGCGGCGGCGTATTCCAACCGCCGATATGACCTGAATTCAAAAACTGGCGCAAATAGCGCCTTTTGGCAAGCACTAAAATTGAACGGACTAACGGACTAAGTGTGGCAGCCATGAACCTCGAAGAACTCAGAGCTCTGTTCCCGATTACGCGGCACTACAACTTTCAGAACCATGCCGCCATCGCGCCGCTCTCGGGCCCGGCCGCTGAGGCTATGGCCGGCTACGCCCACGAGATGGCCGCGGCCGCCTACCTCGAGGGAACCTACTACCGAGCGGCCGAGCGCGTCCGTCGAGCGGCGGCCCGCCTGCTGAACGCCGATCCCGAGGAGGTCACGTTCGTCAAGAACACCTCTGAGGGCATTAACTATGTCGCGAACGGCATCCAGTGGGTCACCGGCGACAACGTCGTTTCAACCAGCATGGAGTTCGCCGCGAACGTTTACCCGTGGCTGAACCTCGAATCCCGCGGCGTCACGCTGAAACGTGTCGCCGAGGAAGACGGGCGCATTCCCTTCGATCGTCTCGCGGCGGCCATCGATCGGCGCACGCGCGTCGTGGCGATTTCAGCCGTCCAATGGTCGAACGGCTTCCGGATCGACCTGACGCGCCTCGGCGAGCTGTGCAAAGAGCGTGGCGTGCTCTTCTTTGTGGATGCGATCCAGGCCCTGGGTGTCCATCCGTTCGACGTGCGGGGCATGAATATCGATTTTCTGGCGGCCGACGGACATAAGTGGCTGTGCGGCCCGGAGGGAGCCGGGCTGTTCTACTGCCGGCGTGAGCTGATCGGGCATTTGCACCCGGTCGAGATCGGCTACCTGGCGATGAAGCAGGGCTTCGATACGAACGAAATCAAAATTGATCTGCGGGATGACGCGCAGCGCTTCGACAGCGGGGTTTACAACCTGGCCGGCGTGTGCGCTCTCGGGGCTTCAATTAATCTGCTGCTCGAATTTGGCATCGATCAGGTCCAGAAGCGCGTCAAAGACCTTACAGACCGGCTCGTAGAAGGCTTGCACCGCAAGAATTGGCAGGTTCACAGCCCGCGGACACCTAGCGAGTGGAGCGGAATCGTGACGTTCTCGTCCGACGCGCACGACCTGCAAGCTCTGCGCAAGCACCTGCGCAACGAGTTCAGAATCGTGGTCGCCTCTCGCCTCGGCCGGCTCCGGGCCAGCCCGCATTTTTATAACTCCACCGAGGAAATTGACCAGCTAATCGACGCGCTGCCTGCGCGGCCGTGAGCGTGTAATGTTGTCGTTGGACCGAATAAATTCGTCGTCTTCGCGCGCGGCGGGAATACGCCCCGCCGGCACGCTGTTTTTAAATTCAGCGGTTTACAAAGCTTTAAATGGTCCGTCCGGAAGAGTATAATAAAGCGTAAGGGCAGCCGGACCGGATTACAGGAAAGGCTTGTCGGCGATGAAGAAGACGGCCACCTCAATTCGATGCGTGCCGCGTTGCGGCTTCGATAACACCGAGGTTCGATCAGTCGATTTGCCGATCGACTACGAGGCTGAGGAGCAGGAATTGCACGAGGCGCTGCGCTACTGGTTCCTGTCGCGCGGCATCTCGGACGCGATTTACGCTTTTGACGTAGACGATAACGGTTTCTTCGCGATTATTAACGACGAGGTATACGACAAGCGCTGGGGAACGCCGATCTTCTAAGGTAGACGGCGAAAAAAACGCGGCGTTCAGCGGACGACCGCTTAACGAGCACGAATACTGCGGCCCGCCCGAGGCAATTTGCTTCCAGCGGCGCCGCAGTTTGGGTTTAGGGCAGAGCCGAAGCTTAGGTCAGCGGTTCAGGCTAAGCGATCAGGGAGGCGAACTCCCCGATTTTCTGAATCACAGCCCGACAAATCCCAATATCCAATCCAGCAACTCAAGCTCATTCTGTAGGCCGAGCGAAAATACGCTGTGGTCGAGCACGGCTGTCCCGAATTGCTGCGGAACAAGGATGCTGTCGTTTGTGCACCTCGTGTCCATCAGGTCCGCGCAGTCGGCGGTGTGCACCAGGCCGAGCAAGTGGCCTAACTCGTGGGCCACGGTGTTGCCTACGGCCTGCGCCATCTGTTCGAACGTGGGATGTCGGCGAAAGGCCACATCGTAAGTCCTGGTGAAGATGATCGCATCGTCGGCGTGATCCCGGTTGTAGGGATCCACCTGCTCGGAAATTGCGAAGGCGCCCTGACTGAAGCCGCCGAAGTACACGGTCGAGTGCGGGCCGGACGGGATCGGGTGATCATCCGAATTGAGCAGCACCAGGTCGTAGCCCTCGTAGCGTTCGGCCACGATCTCCTCGATGCGGTCCTTCATCTGCTCGGTTTGTCCCTCATAGGGTCCGAGATCCGCGGCGTCGAATGGGGGCAGATCAAAGGTGCCGACGTTTGGGATGGTAATGTTCTGCCCGCCGTCCCAATCGAGAAAAACAACTTGCCCGGCGGGCGGGGGGACGCCGGCGTTAGGCGTTATTTGCACGGTCACCGTGTAACTGCCGGTGGCGTTGTTCTGATAGTACTGCTGTATACCAAGGTAATAAAGACCCGGGTCACCGCGCAGCACGAAGTCTATCAGCGGGTTGAAGTCGTTATTCGCGCGGTCATCGCTGTAGTACTGGAGGAACTCCTCGCTGCTGAAAATGGCCGCCACCAGATCGAGCCGGCGAGGGTCCGCCGCACGTACGTCGACGAATATGCGATCCCCCGGGTTGATCGGCCCGATATTGTACATGTCCACATCGGTCGCCGACTGAATGCTGCCCGTAAACTCGAAAAACCCCGAGCCGTCCAGCGGCACGATGGTCGCCGAGTTGAAGCTGCCGTTGCCGGCGCTATCAAGACTCGGAATGCCGTCGTTGCCGCCGTCCGATGGAACCGGCGGCGGACATCCGCACAACATCAGCAGCGACAGCAGCGGAAGCGTCAGCCCCAACCTGCCCATGCGTGCGCAACGGTCACTCTGGATTATTCGGCCCCGATATCGTCTGGATTGAGGCATAGTCCACATCGGCGGCTAATCTCGCTTCGGGTGAATTCGCGCATCCGCGCCCGCTGTGCTATCTTAGCCGCACTGAGCAGTTTTGCCGAAGGCTGCGCCTTGGGATTGAGGCCGACCGTCTGCTCCAGCAACAACGGGGCGTTTTGCATGCCGGTCGGAAACACGGCGCCCTCCAGGGGCGCCCGCCCAAACGCCTGATCGCGCGTCAAATCCCAGGCCGAACCGGTCGAGTCCATGAGTTCCTCTGGATCGTCCGTGTGATAAAGCCCAAGCAAATGCCCCAGCTCATGGCTCGCCACGTTGCCTATCATGAGCGCCATTTCCTCCGTGTCCAGTCCCATGAGCGAATAGGGCGAAAAGCTTTCTACGTAGACGATGGCGGCTTGGTCCTTGGCGCGGTTGTACATGTCCACGTTGTCCGCCAATCCCAGCAACGCCTCGTCCGACCCGCCAAAATAGATGGTGCTGTACTCAGAATCCTCGGGCGGCGGGCCATCCACCGAACTGAAGATCAGCACGTTATAGCGCGCGTAGTCCAGGCGGATCGTTTGCGCGATCTCGTGCGCCATCTCCGCACTCGCACCCGCGTAGTGCGCGGCTACGCTACCCGCGTCGAAGGGCGGCAGGACGAGCGGCTCGCGGCCGTGTACGCGTACCGCGCTGGCGCCCTCGAAGTTCAAGTACACTAGCTGGGGCACGGCAGCCGGCACGGGCTGCCCGCCTTGCCAGCGCACCTCCAGATCAAAGGCCCCGCCGGCCGAGGTGGACGACGGCGTGACGCCCAGGTAGACGTGCGGCGTGGCGTGACGGGCCACGTGCGACAAGCGCGATTGCCCTGAGACAACCGTTCGCATCAGCAGGTTGAATTGATCATCCAGCAGCACCAGGGTGAAGGGCCCGCGCGCTTGGTTCCGGCCGTTGGGCAACACCTCCCACTGTTCACCGAGCGCGCCGGGGCCCAGGTCGAACATCTGATACGTGCCTTTGCCGCTTACGGAACCCTGGACAATGATCGATTGCCGGATCGGAATATCTGTATTATCGTCAGCGTCAGGCGCCGCGCCGGGCGCGGCTTGCTGCGTATCTCCGCCCGCCACCAGCGGCGCCAGCACACCGGGCAAGCCCTGATCCGGCCCTGCCAGTTCCGTGACGCACCCAGCCAGACCGCAAGTCAGCAGTAAGACCGCGCGAATGCTTCTAGTCATCAGGTGTTCCTATGCCGGCCCCCGGCAGTTTTCAAACTGCCACTGCGGTTAAATCGGCCCGTCGTCTACTGCTCTCCAGGTGCGTTTGAACGCTGAAGTAATGTTGAGCGCGTGGTTTGCCGCCGCGCGTTGCGCAGCTTATCGCCCCGCAAGAACCGGCATTCTGAGCGAATCGTCCGGTAATGCCTCGTGCGGGCCCGTTCCCGATTTCATTGTTGCCGCCTGGTACAGCGGCCCTCACCAAGTGCGTTCCGCAGTCGATAAATGACTGTAACCGGGCGTTGCACACGGCGCGCCCCGCGCCGCAACGGAGCACGCAGATGGACGCCGAACGCATTATAAAGCTTTCAGTTAACGCGGTTCGCGAGTTGCTCGACAGTCAGAACATCCACATCCAGACCACACACAAGCAACCGGCCGGAGCACGCCGCAGCCCACGCTGGCCTTTCCCGGGCGCAGTCGAAGTGTGGCTGCCTGACTCCTGCTATGGCGAGCGGCACATGATCGCCACCATGCACAACCTTAGCCTGCACGGCCTGGCTATGCGCACCCGCCTGCCTATCCCGACTGACACCCCCATCTCGC
>JAGPEO010000139.1 GCA_018056925.1 Phycisphaerae bacterium | reverse complement strand
CGCACCGGCCGGCCGCAGCGTTCGCAATTGCTGGATGACGGCGGCGAGGCCCCGGCGCCGATTCACGCCTACGCCGGCAGCGGCCTTCAGGCGCCGCGCATCTTTCGACGCGCTGACGGCTCGCAAGTCATCGAATGCCCGCGCTGTTCCGAAACATGCCCGGTGGACAGCGATAGCTGCCCGGCGTGCCACACGCCGTTCACGGCCGAGGTGGTGCCATCGATCCGCAGCTACAAGTCGAATCGCCGGGCCCAGATTGCACTCTTTTTGGGAATTGCTTCTCTGCCGTTGTGCATGTTGTTCGTGCCCGCGCTGGCCGCGGTGGTATTTGGCACGTTGTCATTGGGGCTGGGCTCGGGTAGCCGGCCACCGGTCGCGGGAATTGTCGGGATAACGCTTGCCGCATTGTCGTTGGCCGGCGGTCTGTTACTGTTTCTGCTCTAAGTCACCGCATGCCCCGCCGAAACTCAGAGCAAAGCTGGCGCGAGTGCATCGTTTGAGAGCACCGGGCGAGCCATTCCCGTTCGGCCCGCCCGGATGTAAAGCCTCAACGCAGCTCTAACTTACCCAGACACCGGACCTTATGGGCGAATTGGACTCGGACGGTCGCCACCGCGTGGCGGCATGGGTTGCTGCTGCTGCTGGCCGCCCATCTCCTCGTGACCAACGAATCGCGACATGCCCAACTCGGCGATCGCATTGGTCGGTCGCTGGTTCGTCTCGCGGCCGGTCTTCGCGTCGATTTCGTGCAACGTGAGCTGCCCGTCCTTCATCGTATAGACGTTGAAGCGGAACTCATTCTGTTCACGAACGGGGATCACCGCGACGGCCTTGCCCTTACCCTGCGCCTCGACTGACTGAATCGCCTGTAAGAGCGGAATCGTCTGCTGCTGCTCCATCTGCTTGAAGTCGTTGGCACTGACCAGCGGCTTGGCCATGTCCGCCTGCCCGCGCTGGCCCGGCTGGCCATACTGGCCCGGCTGACCGGGCTGACCCGGCTGACCCGGCTGCGGGCGTTGGCCCGGCTGGCGCTGGCCGGGTTGGTCCTGACTCTGAGCTATCACCGGGTAAGCCGCCACCGCCACCATCAATACCCCTAACCCCACAATCCACGCAGTTGCCTTGTGCATTGATATCTCCTGAGATTGTCGCACGCTCTTCGCTGCACGGCTACACACCGCCCGCCTCGAGGTGCCCGTTGCGGGAACTGTCTGGTGATAGTCGGGCGCGGGGTGCCCGGCAACTAAAAACGGCTTCAGAGCAGCGGCGCAGCCCAATTCGGCTGTTGGGCGGCCGGCGAGTTACCATTTCCGACGATCCAAACCGCTCCCGCGGCGACTGACCACTTCAACCGTATGTCTGCCCAGAAATTCACGGGCCAGTTCGATCCCCATGGCGCATACGTCAGGCGCGTCATCGTGGGCGCCATGCGGGAACTGTAGAAACTGCAATTCGGCCTCGGGATCGAGCACGGGCGGAAGTCTGAACTTTCCGCTCTGATATAGCGGCGAAGTACCCTGAATTCGCGCTGTTTTGTTAAAAGTAGTTTTGAGGCTAACAACCGGTACGAAGGCATTTACCTTGGCGCTTTCTCTCTCCACGTTGTGCTTGAGCGCAACCTGATAACCCACCGTCTCGATGCCGACGCGCAGCGGGCGCCAGCGCTGATAGAGTTCCATGATCCGCTGCACCTGGCCATTGATGTCGGTCCGCTCCAGCAGCAGCTCACGCGTGTAGATAATCCCGTTTGCCTGATCGACACTGCCGACCCAGTACGCACAGAAATCTCCGGACGAACTCCCGGTGGCCGGGTCGACTGCCATGAGGTTGATTAATCGCTCTTCGCAGTTTTCGAGCTCAGCCGGGTCATACCGCCGCAACCATTCGGGCTTGAACGTCGGGCGTGAGTCGTCAATTGGATTGGCCATGTACTCCTGTTCAAAGGCCGGCACGCCGATGCGGTCCCGCTCCTCGTCCAGTTTTTCCACCGGCCAACGGGCGGGCCACAACGCTATGCGGTGAATTTTGCCGTCCCGCCCGCGCTTCTCTTCCAGTGCTTTGTAAATACGGTAGTTCCAGTGCGGGAAGCGCTTCTCATCGCTCAAATTCGCCAGCAGGCAGTCAAAATGAATCAAAGAGCCGACGACGACCAGTTGACCCTCCGGCGCCAGGGCCGGCATAACCACGCGCCGCAGCCAGTATTCCAAATTGCGCCGCGCTTGAGGCGATCGGACCAGATCGTCTTTCTCGATATCGTCGCAAATAATCAGGTCCGGGCGCTGCGGTCCGACGCGCGTGCCGCGCAAGCTGGTGCCGCAGCCTTTGCCCTGCACCGCCAGGCCGCAGGCCGTTATGAATTTGCTCTCGGACCATTTGCCGCGGCGCCGCGGGACGGGTGACTTGCCGCCGCGCTTGCGGCGCGCCGCTCGCGCCGGCTTTTTGGATACCGGCGCGCAGTCCGGCTGGCGACACATGTCGCCGTATTCGGCCAGGATGGCCTCGTTGCTCTCCAACTCGGCACGAATGTCACGGACGAACTGGGTCGCGAGCGAGGACTCCTGCGTAATTATGAGGATGTTGCGGCGGCGCCGTTCGCACAGGCACCATAACGGATAGGCCAGGGCGGCGCAGGTGCTCTTGGCGTGCCCGCGGGGAGCGATGCGCGCCAGCAGGCGGTTGGCCGGATTCTCCAGGTCACTCATCAGCTCGCAATGGAACCTCGCCGGCTGATCGGAGAAGTAATCCGGCAGGTAGCGCAGCGCCCAGGCCAGGGACTGGGGCATCAGCAACTCTACGGACGATTCACTCGGCATGCACTGGCAATCCTGCTTTTGGGCCATAATTCACCAGTGAACCGTAGGAGCACGGTCGGTAGAAAAGCTAGAAAGGGGGTCCACATTGTGGGCGGGTGTGCGGCTGTGCGGACTAGTGGCGGAAAAAGGCGACTGCCGGGGAAAAACCGACCCAGACTGAACCAGCCTGTCGTTCGCGGGCGCGCTCCCTAGAATCGAGCGCGAGATGTTGGCAGAAAGCGCGAGTGTGCTTCGCGCACGGGAAGATTATGGATGGCTTTGCTCGTGACCACGCGCGTGGCGCTGTGCGGAGCCTGCCGCGGGCGGCACGAGTCGCGGCGGGCGCGCTCGCGTTGTTGACGGCGCTGTTCCCCGCCTGCCGCCGCCAAGGCGCATCGCAAAACGCCGAAGCGGCCCGCGCCTTGCCGGCCCCGATTACGGTCGCCACCGCGGAAATTGCCGACGTACCTATCGCGATTGGAGTCGTGGGGCGAGCGGAATCTGTCAACACCGTCACGATCACGCCGCGGGTCAGCGGGCAAGTCGACGACGTGCACTTCATGGACGGTCAGTACGTGGAAGCAGGAACGTTGCTGTACACCATCGATCAACGCCCCTTTCAGGCCGCCGTGGACCAGGCCAAAGCCACCCTGGCGCGTGATAAGGCCTTGGCGGCGGAGGCGGCGAAGAAGGCACAGCAGTATGAGCAGGCCTACCGAACCAAGGCGGCCGCCGAGGTGGATCGCGATACCGCGGTCGCCAATGCTGCGGCAACGGCGGCGACGGTCGAGGGCGACGAGGCCTCACTGGAAAACGCACTGCTGCAACTCGAATGGTGCACGATCCGGTCTCCGATTGCAGGGAAGGTGGGCTATCGGCTGGTAGATGTCGGAAACATAGTGACGGCTAATCAGACGGCACTGGTGGTTATCAATCAAATCGAGCCGATCTACGTCACTTTCGCTATCCCGGAACGATACCTGGCTGAGGTGCACGCGCGCCTGAATTCCGGACCGCCTGAGGTTGAGGCGACAATTCCGGGCGACAGCGGCGTCGTCAGGCGCGGCGAGCTGACGTTCGTAGACAACCAGGTCAATCCAGCGACCGGCGCCATAACGCTGAAAGGCACTTTTGCCAACACTGATCGCGCGCTGTGGCCGGGTCAATTTGTAAACGTGAACCTGATTCTGGGGGTCCAGGCGCGCGTCCTAATTCCTAGTGAAGCAATACAGTCGGCGCAGCAGGGCGAGTTCGTCTATGTATTGACGCCGGACGACACCGTCGAGTTACGGACCGTGGTCACCGGACGCACGCTGGAAGGGCGCACCGTAATAGTGGAAGGGCTCAAAGCCGGCGAGGTCGCGGTTAAAGAGGGTCAGACACGCCTGCAACCGGGGGCCAAGGTTTCGGTGCAACCCGCGGCCAGCCGGCCCACGAACGCAAACTCGAGTGCTCCTAAGAAAACGGGCGTAACGCGTACCCGAGATAACGGTCTTCAGCCCTAGGGAATCAGCAGCGCTGAGCGACAGAGGCAGGCTGGGATGTTTTCGCGCTTCTTTATCGAGCGACCGATCCTGGCCAATGTGATCGCCGTGATAACGATGTTGCTGGGGGGCGTGGCCTTACTGGTATTGCCGGCCGAGCTATATCCGCAAATCACGCCGCCGACGGTCAGGGTGTCCGCGAATTATCCGGGCGGCAGTGCAAAAGTGGTGGCGGATACGGTGGGAGCGCCAATCGAGCAGCAAGTCAACGGCGTGGAGAACATGCTCTACATGTCCTCGACTTCATCGAACGATGGGTCGTACGCACTGACCATCACGTTCGAGGTGGGAACGAACATCGACATGGCCCAGGTGCTGGTTCAGAACCGGGTGCAGATTGCGCTGGCGCAGCTTCCGCCGGAAGTGCAGCGGCAAGGGATAACCACGCTCAAGCAGTCCACCGACATCGTCATGTTCGTGACGCTCACGTCGCCGGACGAGCGCTACGACAGCCTGTTCCTCAGCAATTACGCGACGATACACATTCGCGACGCGCTTTCCCGGATTCCGGGCGTGGGCCAAGTGACGGTGATAGGCGCGGGCAGCTACAGCATGCGGCTGTGGTTGGACGCGGACGAATTGGCAGCCCGCGGTCTGACGACCCTGGACGTGGTAAACGCGGTCGAGGAGCAGAACGTGCAGGTAGCGGCCGGACAGATTGGCCAGCCGCCGGCCCCGCCCGACCAGGCGACTCAGCTCACCGTTACCACCCTGGGTCGTCTGCGCACGCCTGAACAATTTGGCGACATTATTGTCAAGACAATAACTGCTCCGACGCCGCAGATAGTGCGTGTGCGGGACGTGGCGCGCGTGGAGCTTGGGGCACAGACGTACGACCAGTTTTTCCAGGTGAACGGCGTACCGGCGGCCGGCATGGCGGTGTTTCAGCTTCCCGGGGCCAACGCACTGGACGTGGCGGACAGAATCCGTGCCGAGATGCAGCAGTTGCGCGAGCAGTTTCCGCCGGGCTTGCGCTATGACATTCCTTTCGACACGACCCTGTTCGTGCGGGCCGCCATTCGTGAACTATACTTTACGTTGCTTGAAGCCGGCGTCCTCGTCTTGCTGGTAATCATGGTTTTCTTGCAGGACTGGCGTGCCGTACTGGTGCCGGCGACCACCGTTCCGGTCACTCTCGTGGGCGCATTCATCGCGCTGTTCGCCTTCGGATTCAGCGTCAACCTGCTGACGCTATTCGGGCTGGTGCTGGCGGTGGGCATTGTCGTGGACGATGCGATTGTGGTGACTGAGAATGCCGCGCACCACATTGAAAACGGGCAGCAGCCTAAAGAAGCGGCCATTGCGGCCATGGTTGAGCTGTTTGGCCCGATTATCGCCATCACTCTGGTATTGACTTCCGTCTTCCTGCCGGCCGCGTTCCTGCGGGGCATCATCGGGCAGCTCTATCGCCAGTTCGCGTTGACCATCGCCGCCACGGCCGTGATCAGCGCTATAAACGCGCTGACGCTCAAGCCGGCTCAATGCGCGTTGTGGCTGCGTCCGGCGGCCCAACGCCCGCGATTCATCTTCTTTCGCGCGTTCAACAGCTTTTACGGCCGGGTTGAGCATGCGTACGCGCGCAGCGTACACTGGATGACGCGCCGCCCGGCGTTGTTCATGATTCCGTACGCCCTGCTTGTAGCCGTCACGTTGTGGGGCTTCCTGGCGCTGCCAACCGGTTTTCTGCCGATCGAAGACCAGGGCTATTTCATGACCAGCGTGCAACTGCCCGACGCGGCCTCACAGGACCGCACCAAGGCCGTTGTGGACAGATTGACCGACATTTTGCATTCGACGCCGGGAACCAAGAATGTGAACGCGCTGATCGGGCAAAACATTTTTGAGCAGACGGTGGCCTCCAATGCGGCCGCGATTTACACGACGTTGCAGCCGTGGGACGAGCGCGGCCCGGCTGAAAGCCAGGAGGCAATACTCGAACACCTGAGCAAAATGTACGGCGCGCTGCCGCAGGCGACAGTCATCTCGTTTCCGCCGCCGGCCATTCGGGGACTGGGGGTAACGGGCGGGTTCCAGATGGCGGTGCAAGACCGCGGGGACGTAGGGCTGGCGGAATTGGGGCAAGCGGCGCGCGCGCTGATCATGGCCGCCAACGCGACCCCGGAGCTGCGCGGCGTGAACACCACCTTCAGCGACCGAGTACCGCAAATCTACCTCAACATTGACCGCAGCAAGGTAAAATCGCTGGGCGTTCCGCTCAGCAGCGTATTCAATACGCTTCAGACTTACCTGGGCTCGAATTACGTCAACGATTTCAACCTGTTCGGGCGCACTTACCAGGTGCGCTTGCAGGCCCTGCCGCACTTTCGCGACAAGATCGCGGACGTGCTGGGGCTGTATGTCCGCAACGAGAGCGGCGAAGTCGTGCAGCTCGGCACGCTGCTGAACGTGGAGCACCGCGCGGGGCCGCAGACCCTTACGCGATACAACCTCTATCCCGCCGCTTCGATCACCGGGCAGGCCGCACCGCACGTCAGCTCGGGCCAGGCGCTGGCGATAATGGAGCGCCTGGCGGACGAACATCTGCCGCGCGGCGTCGGCTTTGAATGGACGGCCACGTCGTACCAGGAAAAGCGCGTCGGACGCCAGGCGTTGATTGTCTTCGCGCTGGCGGTCAGCCTGGTTTACCTGGTGCTCGCTGGTCAATACGAAAGCTGGAGCGACCCGGCCGCCGTCATTCTTGTGGTTCCGCTGGCGCTGCTGGGGGCCGTGGTCGCGGTCGCGTTACGCGACATGCCGAACAGTATTTACACACAGGTAGGCATTGTGCTGGTGATCGCGCTGGCCAGCAAAAATGCGATTCTGATCGTGCAGTTCGCGCGCGAGCAGCGCCGAAGGGGTATGAGCATTGCCGATGCAGCGGCGGAAGCGGCGCGTCTGCGGTTGCGGCCGATTCTGATGACCTCGTTTGCGTTTATTTTTGGCGTGGTGCCGCTGGTGATCGCGACCGGGGCCGGCGCGGCCAGCCGGCGTGCGCTGGGAACGGCGGTCTTTGGCGGCATGATTGCATCCACGCTACTGGCGGTGTTTCTGGTGCCGGTATTCTTCGTGGTATGCGAACGGCTGAGTGAGCGGCTGAGGCGGAAAGTTTGAGCATCAGCCACCGAAGGGGGCCGGCGCTGTAGATTAGTACTGTGAGCGAAGACTCTGGCCACGAATGCGGCGTTGAACGAGAGTATGACAAGCTGGCCGACGAGGCCTTGATGGCGCTGGTCGCACAGGGCCGGCGTGAGGCCTTCACTGTGCTTGTCGGGCGACATCAGGCGGGGGTGATGGGCGTCGCCTATCGATTCATGGGGCAGCGGGACGTAGCTGAGGATGTCGCGCAGGATGTGTTCCTGAAGGTGTGGCGCTCCGCATCTGCCTTCCGCCCCGAGGCGCAATTCACGACCTGGTTGTACCGGCTGACGGCAAACCTCTGCTGGGATAGGCGACGGCGTGCCGCTCGCGAAGCGCGCTTTCGGATCGCCTTTTTGCAGACGCGGACCGCTAGCGAGCCGCCTTCAAACCTCGACAGTCATGAACGGGTCGAGCTCGTCCGGCGGGCCGTGGCCAGATTGCCGGACCGACAACGGCTGGCAGTGATTCTGCATCGCTATGCCGGGCTTTCGCATCGCGAAATCGCGGAAGTGACGGGGTGGAGCGTGAAGGCGGTGGAATCGTGCCTCGTGCGCGGTTACGGGGCGCTACGCAAGTCGCTTGCTCAACTGGATTCGCGCCGCGCGAACCAGGCGCGATAAATGTTTTTTCGGACTCTTTTTCTGCCCCAGCAAAAATTTACCGCAGGTTGAGCCGAGGTTGAGCGTTTAAGGGATGGAGATGCACTCATGAAACACGCGCGGCGACTAGACCTGATCCGGTTGGCGGCCGACGAGCTGCCCGAGCAGGACCGCGCCGAGGTCGAACGTCACCTAGCGACGTGCCCGGCCTGCCGCAGTTTGTACGAGCAGCAGGCCGCGACGTGGCGAGCGCTTGGCGAGTGGGCGCCCGAGACCGCGCACGTCGATTTGTTGGCGCAGATTGACCGCAAGCTGTCTGAAAGGCCGGCCACGAGACCCCCGTTCTGGTCCGGCGTTCAACGCGTCTCCCGAATCGCGGCCGCCGTCGTGGTCGGCGTGGGTGCCGGATACGCGGCAACGCTTGCCTGGCCACCGGGACAGACCCCGCAGCCGGCTCCCGCCACTGCCGAGGCGAACGAATTGGCGGCCACTGAACAGCTTGGAGTCGAATACCTGGCGAATGAGTCGCCGGCCGGGCTGTTCGCAGCTTTGGACGAACTTCCCATGACCAATGATTTCCAGGAGGACCAGTCATGATGCTCAGACGCTACAGCGGTCTTGTCCTGGTGGCGATTATCTCGGCGGCCGTGACTTACCTCGCCTCTTACGGCATGCAGCGCTCAGATCGCCCGAGCGGGGAACCTGGGGCAGGTCGCGGCCGTGGTCCGAGCATCAGCCGCTGGCTGGGACTGACGCCAGAGCAAACAAACGACATCCGCCAGATCGAGGCTTCTTTCGCGGCTGACCGTAGGCCGCTCGAGGCGAAACTGGCCGCGGAACGGGAGAGGCTGGCGGCGTTGCTCGAGGATTCGGAAACGGCGAATGACGAAATTCTCCAGCAGGTCGAGAACGTGATCGCAGCACAGAACGCCCTGGAGCGACGCGTCGCCGACCTGCTGGTCGCGCTGCGGCCGCACCTGACGGCCGATCAGCAGAAGCGGCTGTTCGCGCGTTTTGCCAGCGGCGTGCGGGAGGGCTGTGGGCGTCAATGGCGCCACGGTCACCAGGACGATTTTGAACGCGGACCACACGGCGACGGTCCACCGCCCGGACGTGGGTTCGGGCGAGGGCACGGCCGCGGCGGCGGACATCAATGGCGCGGCGGCCCGCATGAACACGGTACGACAGCTCCGGCGAGCCAACCGAGAGGAGTTCAGCCATGAGGAGTTCAGCCATGAAGCAGTTTGCAGCAGTCACGGTCGCACTGATAGTCAGCGCGGCACTTGCCCAAAGCCAGAATGCCGGCGCACCGGCGGTGAATGCCAATGATCAGCAG
>JAGPEO010000138.1:3377-9419 GCA_018056925.1 Phycisphaerae bacterium | reverse complement strand
TCGTCGTCCGCGAGTACGAGGACCAGGTCGTTTTTCTGCACCGCATCGCCCCAGGCGCCGCCGACCGCAGCTATGGCCTGCACGTGGCGAAGCTGGCGGGCGTGCCCCGGCCGGTGCTCGAACGCGCAAATGCCGTGCTGACCGAACTCGAGAAGACGTTTTCACGCGAATCGCAGAGGCCGGTGCTGGCGGCCGTGCAGCGCCGGCGGCAGCGACAATTGCGATTGTATGAAGAGCCGGAGGACGCGGTGGTGCGCGAGTTACGCGAATGCGACGCCAAACAGCTCGATGCGGCCGGCGCCGCCGAGTTAATCCGCCGCTGGCGGGTGATTCTGGGAATGTCCGAATAAGCGATCGATCAGGAAATGCACCGCCGGCAATTCCAATCGGCGTGAGGCGAGTTGAGCGACTGCGATGAGTTGGTTGAAGCGCCCTGAGGTTTGGTTTCCGGCCGCGTTGATTCTGTTGATCGTGGCGGGCGCCGCGCTTCTCAACAATCCGACGTGCCAGTCGCTGGATGAGCGGGACTGGCGCTGGTATGCGTGTGCTAACTCCTGGCGTTCCACGTTCGACGCCGTCAGCGCTGCTTGCGGCGCCGGACTGCTCACGCATGACATCGACGAGGAATACACCACAATCGGCAAGTGCGTTCTGTCCGCGATCGGCCTGATCGGCGCCGGGCTGTGGCTGGCCGCGATCCTGGCGGTTTCGCGTCGCTTCTGGCGCGCGGTCGGCGCAGAACATCCGTTGCCGCCGGCACGCCGTGTAGTGGGCGCTTTTTCGGTCCTGGTCGGGATCAGCATTGCCGCCACGGTGCTGCTTGAATGGTTGATTCAAGCCACGACTGAAGCGTCGCCGCCCGGTGGAGGCTCGAGCGGTTCGATATGGCGAGCGATATCGGCGAGCGCCTCACTCGGCTGGCTTCCTGGCAGTCCGGGCCGGGCATACACATGGGTTTACGCCGTCATTGGGCTGGTAGGGGGGCTGGGGTGGATGGTTTGGCTGCTGCCATTTGCCAAAGCGCGGCGTGAATACTTGCGGGTATCGGCAGTGGCAAAGCTCGCGGGCGGCTACGTGCTTTATCTGCTCCTCGCCGCGGGAATCATGTTTCTGCTGGAGAGTCCGCGCGGGCTGCGCGCGACGAGCGTGCCGGAGAACCAGCTAACCGGGCAGCAGGCTCTTGTTCGCTATGGCCGCAGTCTGACCACGACGGTCTGCGCCGCCACCGCCGGGCTGCCGGTCGAAAGGCCCACAGAAGGCAACCTCACCGATGGCTCGAGATTTTTGCTGGGCTGCGAGGTCCTGCTAGGTTCGCTGGGCGGTTCGCCCGGCGGCGGGATTAAATGGACCTTGTTCGCCTGGTTCATCGGCGGCGGCCTGGCGGCGACCTGTATGCGGCGGCAATCGTGGACGCCGACGGCCGTGCGACGGTTTACCGCCGCTGCCGGATGCATTGGGCTGCTCGTGGGCGTGACCCTCGCGACGGCTTTCGGCTTATTGGTCATCGAAACCCGCACGGCCCGGAGCTACCAGGAGCAACCGAGCTTCGCTGCCGCCTTCCTGGACGCCAGCTCCGCAGTGGGGGGCGCAAACCTCTCCGCCGGGGTGGTGCGCGCAGTTACCGGTCAAAACCTCTCCAGAGGAATCGGCCAAGGTGTCGATTCTTATCAGTACGGCATGGTCCTGCTGATGGCGGCCATGTTCGTCGGACGCACGCTGCTCGTGATCGCACTAAGCTGGTTCGGAGGATTACGCCTGACCGAATCGGAGTCCACGCGAGCCGCGGCGGTCTTGTGATCGCGAAATAGTGGCGGATGGCGGACGGCCAACGAGCCGGCGGCTGCTATAGGAGTTGTAGCGGCCTGCGGCTCGCAGGCTGTTGGCTCCATTGGAGCTTTCGGGACTGATTTCAGGACTTGATTGTGGTTTGGGCCTGCATATGAAAGTGGTAGGGCTGATACCGGCACGTGCCGGTTCCAAACGACTCGCTCACAAGAACCTGGTCCTTTTGGACGGCAAGCCATTAATTGCATTCACCTGCGAGGCCGCTCTCTGCAGCGGCGTCCTCTCGGCCGTGTATGTGAACACCGACAGTCCGGCGATCGCGACGGTTGCGGAGCGTTTCGGCGTGCATTGCCCGGCCCTGCGGCCCGAGTCGCTGGCGCGGGATGACACGCCGACGCAGCAGTCGAATCGTTTTCTCCTGGATTTGCTTGCGGCGCGGGGCGAAGAATTCGACGCGGTGATGGTGCTTCAGCCGACGTCGCCGCTTCGCACCGCTGAGGACATTCGCGAGGCCTGGGAACTGTTTGAAACGAATCAGCCGTGCGCCGTGGTATCGGCTTCGCCGGTCGCGCCGGCATCCTGGCTGGGACGCGTCGGAAAAGACGGTCGGTTAGAGCCTTTGCCGGGCGAGGACGTGCTGTATGAACTTAATGGCGCCATTTACGTCTATACAAGTGGCGACTACCGCGCCGGCCGGTCCCCGGCGCGCACGCTCGTTTATCCGATGTCCCGCTCGCGCGGCGTGGATATCGACACCTTGGAAGACCTGAAGTATGCCGAATTTCTCCTGCGACAGACCGAGTCCGCCGCCTGCTCGGTCTGATCGTCGGCGCGCGAAGCGGAGCTTCGCAGTGTGGGAGAGCGGAGCTATGCAAGACCAGAGCGCCGCCCCTCGCGTGAATATTGGCCGCCGGGCCATCGGTGCGGGCTGCCCCACGTACGTGATCGCCGAGGCCGGAGTCAACCACAACGGCTCGGCCGAACGGGCGCTGCGGTTGGTCGATGCCGCCGTGGCCGCGGGCGTCGATGCGGTCAAGTTCCAGGTTTTTCGTGCTGACGAGCTAACGACGCAAACGGCGAAAGTGGCGGCGTATCAGAAGTCCACGGGGGCGCGCTCGCAGCGCGAGATGCTCAGGCGACTCGAGCTGTCCGACGCGGCTTTCGAACGTATTGCGGCACACTGCCGGCAGTGCTCGATCGAGTTTTTGGCCACACCCTTTAGCGTCGCCGATCTGGAACGCCTGCTGTTTTTCGGCGTGCGCGCCGTGAAGATCGCTTCGACGGATCTCAACAATGCGCCGCTGCTGCGGGCTGCCGCTGACAGTGGACTGCCGCTGCTATGCTCGACCGGCGCTGCTACGGCGGCGGAAATACGTGGCGCGGTGCGGCGGCTGCGCGGTCGCGGTGCAGGCAGCCGGCTCGTGCTGCTGCACTGCATCAGCAGCTATCCTACGCCGCTTGAGGCCGCGAACCTGCGGGTTATCGCCGCGCTGCGAAACGAGTTTGGGGTCCCGGTTGGATTCAGCGACCACACGGTGCAACCGCAGACCGGCGCCTGGGCGGTGATCGCCGGGGCATGCGTACTGGAGAAGCACTTCACGCTCGATCGTGAGGCCCGGGGCCCGGATCACGCCATGTCGCTCAACCCGGCCGAGCTGGCCGAGTATGTGGTGCAGGTGCGCCGCGCCGAAGCAGCACTGGGAACCGGCACGATCGGCATGTCGCCCATCGAAGCCGAAGTGCGCGCCGTGGCACGCAAGAGTGTGGTTACGGCCCGTGCGTTGCGCGCCGGAACCGTGCTCACGCCGGACATGCTGACCATCAAGCGGCCCGCCGGCGGCATCGAGCCCGACCAGCTCGACACCCTCATCGGTCGCACAGTCACTACAAACATTGGCCGCGACGAGCTTCTCACGTGGGACGTGATTCAGTGAGCCGCAGGCCACGCACGCCACGTCGGCGCGTCGCCGTGATCACCGGTACGCGCTCAGAGTATGGCATCTTGCGTTCGGTCATGGCGGCCATTGCGGCCGAGGCTCGGCTGGAATTGCAGGTTGTAGTCACGGGGATGCATCTTCTGCCCGAGTTCGGGCGGACTGAGAGCGACATTGCGCGCGACGGTTGGCAGATCGCGGCCCGCGTGCCCATGCAACGGGGCGACGACGACGCGCTCGATCAGGCCCGGGGGTTGGCGCGCGGCGTGGCGGGCATCGCCGATTTCCTCGTCGCCGCCAACACCGACATCGTTGTAGTTCTCGGCGACCGCATCGAAGCGATGGCCGGGGCGCTGGCCGCGGTGACCACCGGCCGCGTGCTAGCTCACATTCACGGCGGCGACGTAGCGGCCGGCGATTTCGACGAAAGCTTGCGCCACGCGATCACCAAGCTCGCGCACCTGCATTTTGCGGCCACGCGGCGTTCTGCGCAGCGGATCATTCGCATGGGGGAGCGCCCAGAGTACGTGTTTCTCGTGGGCGCGCCGGGGCTGGACCGGCTGCGCGAGTTGATTGATGAGACGAACTCGGGGCGTGCCGGGCAAGCGCGGAAAACCCGGGCGGGCCGGACCTTCGCCGAGCTGCGGCTCGCCGGGCAACGCGCGCGGACCGCCCTGGTGGTGTACCACGCCAGTGGGCGTGCGGCCGCCGTCGAAGAACGCGGCATGCACACCGTGTTAAGCGCAGTCAAGAAAACCGGTCTGCGGCGTTTCATCGTGTACCCGAATACCGATCGGGGCCATAGGGGTGTGCTGCGAGCGATTCGACGCCACGCGGTCGAGGACGAAGGGAACGGCGCGGTCACGGTCGCGCGTTCGCTGGCTCGTGACGATTACCTGCGTGCTCTACTGGCGGCCGACGTTCTGGTGGGCAACTCGTCCAGCGGCATCATCGAGGCCCCGCTGGCCGGAACGCCTTCGGTTGACGTCGGCGACCGGCAAGCCGGCCGGCAGCCCGCGGGCCCTTCGGTGATTCACGCGGCCGAAAACGAGCGGGCGATCCGCGCGGCCATTAAAGAAGCTCTTGCGACGCGTCCACGGCGCGGCGGTTCGAACGTCTACGGCGACGGCCGGGCGGGCCAGCGCATCGCCGGCATTCTCGCGCAGGTCGCGCTCAGCGACGGGCTGCGCAGGAAACAGATCGCCTACTGACCCTAATGTGCCAAATAAGCGGGTGCCATGCCCAAGCTGTAAGCGCGGGCATGCCCATCGCTAACGGCGTCAGGTGCGTTCGCTCACGGAGCACGCGCGGGGTTGTGCGAGCGCTACTCAGGAGCGTCATTCGTCTGGGTCTCCGTCACCGGTGACGCCTGCGGATCGTAAAACGAAACGCGGTAGACGAAGTCAGCGAACTCGCGCTTGCGCTCATCAGGCACGACGATCCAACGATGCCACCGGTATGGGATGGACAGGTAGGCGCCCAGCACAGCCTTGGGGTTGGCCGTCATGAAGAAAAACCGCTCCTCTGGGGGCTTGTTCACTTCGGCCTGGTACAGCTCGCGGATGGCGTGCTGGTTGGGGGCGGGGCTGGCCGTCAGTCCGAGCACGTTGGTTTGAGAGGCGCTGAGCGTGGGCGCGAAGGTCTGATCGGAGATATCCACGACTACCTGATCCCTGCCGTACGGGGCATCGACGGTGTCGATAATCGTGAACTGCGCGCTGATGCTGCCGGTGACAGCGATTTGGCTGCCGAAGTTGCTGTACGCCATCTGCACGAAGAAGGCGCCTTCTTCGGCGCAGGCCAAATTCATCAGGGCGTGATGCTCATACAGTCGGCGGATGGCCTCGTCATAGCCCAGCCGGAACTGGGCCGTCACTTGCTGCGCATGGCAGCCGGTTAGCAGCAGGAGCGCTGCGCCGCAGGGCGCGAGCGAGTACAGCGGTGAGGATGCGCGTGGTCGAATCATAATCGCTTAATAGCGGAATACGCGGCGTGCTTCAACGCTGCCCGGCGGGTCAGTTTGCGGCGGTTTTCGTTGCCCCAGGACTTGCCGCTTTCCCACATTCGGGGCAGCGCGGCCCGGGCAGGCCCGCCAGCGGGTAACCGCATGACGTGCAGCAGCCGCGGCGGCGGCGGCGCCAGCGGCGGATGGGGCCGCGCACGAATGCCAGGGCCGGCCAGGCTAAGAGCAGCGGCACGAGCGCCCAGAACGGCCCGCCGACGCCGCTGGCGACGACCTTGCCGAGCGGCACACGCCGCCGCGCGTAAAAGGGCCCGAGGGTCTGGTCGATCTTCCTGCGTGACGTAAGGATGCTGGGCTCAC
>JAGPEO010000138.1:0-3277 GCA_018056925.1 Phycisphaerae bacterium | reverse complement strand
CAACCGCGGCGTCGAGTACACGGCGTGTACGATGCCGGCGATCAGGGCCAGGCGTACGCGGGGCTGGTCGTCCTGAGTAGTGATCCACAGCGTGTTCCCGGGGATGCCATGTTTGTAGCTGACCAGTCCGAGGAACAGAAGCGCCAGACCGGCGATCGTCAGGGTGGCCAGTCAGAGGTTGCGGAGGAGTTTCATTGGGTGTGCATTCTTACGTAAACACACCGGGAGACGCCGGTGCCACACTTTCCACCAGGGGGCATCAATGCCCAACCAGTAGCGGGTCACTTTCTGGTCAGCGTGTCTTCGAGCAATGATAGCACCGGGTAAGCCGAGTTGTAGTGTTTGTGCAGGAAGAGCGGGTCGCGCTTTTTGTAGAGGACCTCTCCGACGCGGTCGGCGATCGGCAGAAGCATCTGCTCGTAGCGGCACAACACCGGCGAAATGCCGTTGATCGAGCCGGTCGTCTGCCAGTTCAGGCAGCCGCAGGTATTGTGGCAGCGCTCCTTGATGGCGCACTCGCGGCAGAACTCCTTGCACCTGCTCACTCAGCCGGCGACCAAGATCAACGTGATTGCTTATCCAACCTGCGTTCACGGCCCCGAGGGCCTGATGCTGATCGTCTGTGCTAACGCCGCCCAGCGGGAAGTAATCATCTTTGGTCAGAAATTCGACGTACACCGCGTGCTTTTGGTTCGCCAGATCCGCGACCAGCGGCCCAGCGCATTCGATCGCTTGCCAGCTCCAGCAATTGTGAACCTAGTCATATGCCTTGCGGACGTCATGCCCGCGAATGACCACCCTGTCCAGCCGGACGTCGCGATTGGTCATTGAGAGGCCGGCCTGGGCCAACTCCTCTGCGATGATTCCCAGCGCCTCGTCGTGGCTTAGAAACGCCTCCTCGGTCACGTACGCCGGCCAGGCCGGAGTTCCGGCGAGTGGCGTGATCAAGGCTTGAGGATTCGCAAACTTTCCCTCCCCGTGTTCGAACACCGGCGCGACCAGAGGCGCCGTCCTGCCGCCGCCGCAGCCCGCCACATTGGCCGCCAGCAGCGCGCCGGCAACCGCAGCGAGCTCGCGATGCGACAGCCACTGTGGCGGCAGATGCTGCTTCAGAAGCTCAGCATCTGCAGCAGCTTGCAGTTTGGTCGGATAGCTCGGGCGCTTTTGGCGGTGAACGAGATGTGGCGGAAGGTTTTCCAAATCGGACGCCTCCGCGGTCGGTGCGCGACGCCGACGAGTTCTGGTGCATTATACCGTGCTGGCGCGCCGCGGTTGACGCCGAGATCGCTGCGCCGCGTTTGACTTCACCGGTTCAGAGTGGGCCACAGTTCGCGGTATTCGGCGAGTTCGGCATGCAGGACAAGCAGGGCCGACTCGATCAGGTGATGGGCGCCGGAGACCGAGAGGTTCAACGCGGCTGCGATCTCGCGCAGCTTCTCGTTGCGGTTGAAGCGGCGAAACACCGCCTCCCGCTGCTCGGGCGTAAGCGCGTTCTGGAGCCGTTCGTGCAGGGCCGCCCTTAACCTGGCCAGCAGTTCCTCTTTCTCCTTGTGCTCCAGCCGCTCGGCCGGTCCCGGATCGGGAGCAGGCGTCTCTTTGGCGAGCGGCTGGGCGTGAATGCGGCTCCTGCCGCGGAACGCTGCGAGTGCCAGAAGTTTTGCGATCTTGAAACCGACACGGCTAAGATCGGGTTCCCGAAGATGAGCGTACTTGCTGACAATCAGCTCGAGCGTAGCTTGCAGGACATCGTCGCGGTCCGAGGGTGGCAATGCGTTGATGTAGTTGGAACCGCGCAACGCCTCGAGCAGGATTTCGCACTCGTTACCGCGCATATTTTCGGACCGGGCACCTGGGCGGGGAATTTCGTGAAAAAAAAGCCCGCCACGACATTCTATTGTGAAGGAAAACGCCCGACTTGAACGCAACCTTCGCCGACGCAAGGAGTTGAGGTATGAGCGACGTTGTGCAAATTTCCTGGGGCAAGGACGTTGCAGAAAAGCTGGAACATCTCTGCGAACAGCAGAAATCTGCGGCAGTCATGTTGCCCAGCGGCCGTCGGTTGTTCGTGTGCCCGCTTGAAGATTTCGCGGCGCTGCACAGCGTATTTACTGACCCCGACTTCGTGGGCTCCCTCGAGCGGGCCGTAGCAGATTTCGCGGAGCACCGCGGATCCGTTCGGGGCGCAGGCGTTCGCCCGGGCGCCGAACGCGAGGCCTTAAGCGACCCGGGTTTCGTGCAGTCGCTGGAGCGAGCGGCTGAGGATTTGATGAACAAGCGCGGTTCCATTCGCGAAGCCGGCCAGCGGCCGGCGCCTTAATCAGTCGAACTTGTTGGTGCGCAGCACGAGCCCCAGCGTGTATATCGTGTGATCCGCAGCTACACCCGGGGGCACTGCGGGCGAGTGCACAACTGCCGCCAGAACGTGCGGTTCACTGCGAACGGCGCTCCGATGCACGCTCGCCAGGACAAGCCGCGCGTCGTCTATGACTCCGCGAAGGGCCTTCGCCGCGCGGCGTTCCCATTCGTCGCCCGAAAGCTCGATCAAGCGAATCTCCGATCCACGAGTGGGGTCATCCTCGATAAACCCCAGCAGGTCGTCGAACGCCCGCCGTGCCTCTCGATCTGCGTAGTGCTTGAGGTATTGCCGATCGGCTTCTTCCGTCCAAAAGAATCGCACCGCCAACCTCCTCGTGTGAGCGGCGAAGGGCACCGGAGCGCATTTTCGGGCAAGGAAGTGGAAGCCACAAGCGGGCGAAACTTTCCTGAAAGCGAAGAAAGCGACTGGATGCACGAAGCGCAGCGCTTGCTTCGCAGGTGCTGCGGCGTCAGATCATCGGAGGGGCGGTCGACGGGCGTGGCGACGTCCCCTGGATCGCTTGATCCATTACTCTCCGCGTTTGCCATCGGCGCGCATTCATGCTAAAAATCAGCCGCGTTAATGGGGCTGTCCTGCGGCGCCGCCGGGCGCCGCGCGCAAGCGATCCGAAAGCCAGAGTGCGATGCGTCACAAGGACTTAGGGAATACGTGCGTTCTGGGCCTGCAATGGGGCGACGAGGGCAAGGGCAAGGTGGTCGATCTGTTGGTCGAACACTTTGACGTGGTTGCCCGTTATGCCGGGGGAGCCAATGCCGGGCATACGGTCGTCATCGACAGCGACCGCTTCGCCCTGCACCAGGTGCCCAGCGGAGTGCTGCGCGAGGGGGTAATGAACATCATCGCCAGCGGGGCGGTCATTGATCCGGCCGCGTTGCTGGGAGAAATCGAATCGCTGCGACA
>JAGPEO010000137.1 GCA_018056925.1 Phycisphaerae bacterium | reverse complement strand
TTAGAGCAAGCCGTGCTTTTGTAAGCGGTAGCGCAGGCGGTCGCGCGAGAGGTTCAGCAGCTTGGCGGCCTGGGTCTGGTTGTTGTTGGTCCGCGCCAGGGCCTGCTTGAGCAGGTGCCGCTCGAGCTTGCGCAGCTTTTCAAAATCGAAACCCTCCGGCGGCAACGTCACGTTCTCGATGTCCCATTCCCAGGAGTGCGACTCGGCCCGGCCAAGGACGATGTCTTCGGGCGTGACCGTGTCGGTCTTGCTGAGCAGCACGGCCCGTTCGATCACGTTGCGCAGCTCGCGCACGTTGCCCGGCCAACTGTAGTTGTAAAGCATCTGGTAGGCTTCGTCGCTCACCTTGGTAAGCGGCTTTTTGAACTCCTTGGCGAAGCGGGCCACGAAATGCTGCGTCAGCAGCTTGATGTCGTCGCCCCGCGCCCGCAGCGGCGGAATGTAAATGGTGACCACGTTGAGCCGGTACATCAGGTCGCGCCGGAACTGGCCGTCCTCGATGGCCTTTTCGAGGTCGCGGTTGGTGGCCCCAATCACGCGCACATCGACGCTGATTTCCTTCGTGCCGCCGACGCGCCGGAAGCGGCGTTCCTCCAGAAAGCGCAGCAGCTTGGCCTGCAGGGCCGGGGGCATGTCGCCGACTTCGTCCAGAAACACCGTGCCGCCGTCGGCCAATTCGAACAAGCCTTTCTTCTGCTGCTTGGCGTCGGTGAAGGCGCCGCGCTCGTGACCGAAAAGCTCGCTTTCCAGCAGCGACTCGGAAAGGGCGGTGCAGGTGATGTTCACGAAGGGCGCGGTGGCCCGGTCGGAGGTGTGGTGAATGACGCGCGCCACCAGGTCCTTGCCGGTGCCGGTATCGCCGCGGAGGAAGACCGTGGACACGCCGGCCCGCGCCACCTGCCGGATCATGTCGAACAGCTTCAGCATGGAGGGGTGCTGGCCGATGATGGAGTCGATCCCGAACTCGTGTTGCAGGTGTCGCCGCAGTTCGCGCACCTCGCGGCGGAGCTGCGTGGTGGCCAAGGCCTTATCCACGGTCAGCATGAGCTGATCCATCTGGAAAGGCTTGGCGATGTAGTCGTAGGCCCCGAGCTTGATCGCCTCGACCGCGTTCTCGATGGTGCTGTAGGCGGTCATCATCACGACGACCGAATCCGTGTCCATCTCGCGGAGCTTGCGCAGCACGTCCAGCCCGGTCACGTCCGGCAGCTTGTAATCCAGCAGGACCAGGTCGTAGATGCCGGTATCGAGGGCTTCCAGGGCTGTCTTGCCGGTCTCGGCCTCGGTCACGCGGTAGCTGCGCTCCTCGAATTTCTGGCGCAACGACCAACGAATCAGGCTCTCGTCTTCAACGACCAGCACACGGATACTCATCCTGCCTCGCTTTCCACCGCCGGCTGCCGCCGCGGGAGGTCCACAATTACCTCGGTGCCCTCACCGACCACGCTCTTGATCGTCAGGGCGCCCCCATGAGTCTCGACGATTTTCTTGCAGATTGACAGTCCCAGCCCCGTGCCGCGGGCCTTGGTCGTGAAAAACGGCTCCGCCGCTCGCTTGCAAACCTGCTGGTCCATGCCGTGTCCGCGATCCTCGATCGAGAGGCGGATGCCGTCCGGCTGCGGAGCCGCGGTCAGGCGTACCAGCCCGCCCGGCTTGGACGCCTGGGCCGCATTCAGCAGGAGGTTCGTCAAAAGTTGTTCTATCTGATTCTCGTCCGCCGCGATGACCGGCAAGGCCCGGCTGTTTACGTACTCGAAGTTGACGCGCTGGATTTCCGGCTGCTGCCGCCAGACGGGCAGCGCCCCGGCGATGACGTCCTGAATGGCGCATTTGCGGAAGCGCGGCGGCTTGGGGCGCGCGTAGATCAGCAGGTCCTTGACGGTGTTGTCCAGCCGGCCGATCTGCCGCAGAATTTCGTCGAGAATCGGGCGGTGCGGGTCGCTCGACTTCATTGAGTCGCGGATGACCTGGATCGCGCCGCTGATGCCGGCCAGCGGGTTTTTGATCTCGTGCGCCAGGGAGGCGGCCAGGTGCCCGATCTGGGCAAGGTGTTCGGCCTCGGTCAGGCGCTCCTGGACGGCGTCGCGCTCAACGCCGCGGATCTGCTGCGAGTAGTGCTCCTTGTAGCTGTCGAGCATGACGGCCAGCTCAAGCGTCAGCAGCTTGTGGAGCGAGCTGAGCTTGGCCGAGATGTTGGGCAGGCCCAGGCCGCGGATTCCGCGTTCCAACTCGGCCCAGATGACCTGCATGGCGGCGAACATGTACTGCTGCGGCAGGCCGATGCGGACGTGGACCTCGCCGATCCGCTCGCGGCTTTTCCAGTAGTCGTCGTCGTAGGTGCCGCGAAAGAGCTGTTCGAGCCATCTGGCGAGTGTGCCGCGCAGGCGGACGGCCTGCGGCGTTCCGCCGCTCATGAGCACGCGTGCTCCGGCGTGTTTCTGGATTTCGTCGTAGAAGCGGTCGATGGTCCCCGGGAGCATCGGGCGCACATACGGAGCCAGGGCGTGGAGGTTTGCCGCGTCCTGCTCGTCAAACCCGATGTAGTGTTCCAACTCCTTGAGCGAGAAGCTCGGCATAGACCTTACATTATATTCTATATTGACCGCTCGCGTAGCCCTCGGTTTGCTGCTGTTCGCCGCTCGCGTAGCCCTCGGTTTACTGTGCTAGCGCCGCATCGCGTCTTAGAGGACCGACGAGCGCGTTGGTGCCACCGCTCGGGCTTCGGGGCCGCATGCAGCACTGCTTGAAGCCGCGCTTCATGCAGTGCCACACACAGGCGCGTTCGCACGGCGGGTGGGCCACTCAGCGGCCGGTTGCCTGGGACACGCCGGCTTGCCCTATAATGCCGCGTTCGCTGATTGCCCGGCTGGCGCACTGTTCCGGATGTGCAGATAGCCGCCAGGCCGCGGGCTTCGGAGCTCCCGACAAGGCTCCGCGTGGAGATGGCAGATGAAGCACTCGCTCGTCGTAACCGGTTTGCTGGCTTTGGGGCTTTTGGGCGGCTGCCCGAATAACGTGCAACCCGACCCGGCCGTGAAGGCCAAGATTACGGCCAGCGCCACGTCAATCGAGCCGGGCGACACGCTCGTGTTCGACGCCAGCCAGTCAACCTCCAAGAACGGCGGCGCCCTGACTTATGCCTGGGATTTCGCGGGCGAGGGGACTGCTACCACCGCTACCGCCACGCACATATTCGCCGCGCCGGGCCTGTATACGGTGACCTTGACGGTCGCCGACGAAACCGGCGCCACGGGCGTCTCCACCCTGGACATTTGCGTGAACGGCGCCGCGCCCACGGCCGTCATCGCGGCCGACGTCACGTCGGGACCGGCCGCATTGGTGGTCCAGTTCGATGGCTCCGGCAGCAGCGCGCCGGACGACGATATTCGCGATTACATCTGGAGCTTCGGCGACGGCGGTTCGGCCACCGTCCCGAACCCGCTGCACGTATTCACGGACCCCGGCACGTACACGGTGCGGCTGACGGTGCGCACGTTCGGCTGCGTTGAGGGCGAGGCGACGGCCACGATCACCGTTGAAGCCTCGTTGACCCACTCGCTGCAGTTCGGCGGATCTGAAGTCGCGCTGCTGTCGCTGGGCGGCTCACAGACTCTTACCGATTTCACGTTCGAAGCCTGGGCCAAGCCGGCCGACGCGGGTGGGACGGTCGTAAACACGCTCGACAACCGGCTGGTGCTCGAGATGCTTCCGGGCGCCAACAAGCTGCGCTACACCGTGGGAGAGGCCAGCTTCGAAGCGTCCGCGGTTGGACTGGCGAATTCCTGGCACCACGTCGCGCTTGGCAGGCAGGCCAGCGGCCGCACGGTGCTTTATCTTGACGGCAACCAGATAAGCAGCAGCCCTTCGGCGGGGCAATTAGTCGCCGAGCAACTGACATTGGGCGGATTGGGGGCGTTTTCCGGGAAGATCGCTGAAGTGCGCCTGTGGACTGAGTTGCGGTCGCAGTTGCAGATCTCACTGAACATGAATCGACGGTTGCCGGCGCCGATCGCCGAGGCCAATCTTTTGGGATACTGGAGAATCGACGAGAACGGCTCGTCGCAAATGCTCCAGAATCTCGGCAGGTCCGCAATCCCGGGGATGCTGGGTACGTCCGGAGCCGTGGATGCCAGAGATCCGGCGTGGAGCACGGACGGGCCGGAATTGGACTAAGATTTCAGTCGTTCCTACGGGATTTGAGGAGTTCGTTTTTAACTTCTCCCCCAGCACTGCTTGCTGGGCTGTGTTCAGTCGTCGCTACGGGATCAAAGGAACCCGGCCGTTCCGGGGCGCGTCGCAGGCGCGGCAGTTGTGACACGAGCATTCCGCACAGCATGAGTGCGGCCCCCGCCAACTGGCGCTGCGCCAGGCGTTCGTCCAGGAGCAAGCCGCCCGTCAGAGCCGCAAAAACCGCCTCCAGGCTCAGGATCAGGGCCGCGTGCCCGGGCGGGGCCTCGCGCTGCCCGACGAGCTGCAGTGTGTAGGCGATGCCGACCGATACCAGCCCGCCGTAGAGGAGGGCCAGGGCGCCGCCGCGGAGGTTGGCGCCGGCCAGCGGTTCAAATGCCGCGGCGGCGGCCACGCTGGCGACGGCGACCGTGGAGAACTGCACCAACCCGAACTTGAGCGGCTCCAGGCGCGGCGCCAAATGGGCCACAACCAGCACATGTACCGCCCAAATCACGGCGCAGGCCGCGACCAGCGCGTCTCCTCGCTCCATCTCAAATGACCCGGGGACGATACTGAGCAGGTAGAGACCGATGACGGCCAGCACCACGCCCAGCCAGGTCGCTCCCCCCGTCCGACGCCCAAGCACGAGCCCCAGAATCGGCACCAGCGGAAGATACAAGCCCGTGATGAAACCGGCTTTTCCGGCGGTTGTGTAAACCAGGCCCGCTTGTTGCAGCGAAGCCCCGGCGAAAAGCACCAGCCCGGCGACGACGCCGCCCAACAGGTAGAGGCGGAATGCAGCATCGCGGGGTGGTTCGTAGCTGCTTGGTTCTTTGAGCGCGTCAGGCGCGGGCCGCCGGCGCGTCCGCCGCAAGCCGATGACAGCCGCCAGGGCGAGCGCGCCCAGCGCAAAACGCAATCCGTTGAACGTCAGCGGGCCCATGTGACGCATCGCCGCGCGCTGCGCCACGAATGCCGCCCCCCACAGCACGGCCGCAATCAGCAGCACCACGTCAGCCCGCAGTGAACTCGCTTTCATTCGGGCAGAGTATAACGCTCGCGCGGCAAGTCGCGGATAGGCCCGGAACGCCCCCCCGTTCCGGCGCTCGGATAAACCGGCCGCGGGCGCTGGTGCCGGCCGGTGCGGGTTCAGTCAAACAAGTCTGCTAGCCAGGCCTCGATTTTGTCATCGAGATCGTCGTCGTCATAGTAGTAGTAATACGTGGGTGGTCCGTAGTAGTACATGGGCGGTCCATAGAACGTAGCCGGAGGCCCGGCATAGTAGCCGGGCGCATACTCGTAAGCGCCGGCGTAAGCATAGGGCGAGGTGTATCCATACCAGTATGGCGTTCCGTAGGCGTACCAGTATGGCGTTCTATAGCCGTAGGAATAGGCATACGGCGTGGCGGCGCCGTAGTACCAGTTGCCGTAGGGGCTGCGGCGGAACTCGAATGAATACGGGCCGTAGCTCCAACGTCCGCCGCCGTAGTCGGCCGGATATGCGCGGGCTGGACTGGCGGCGGCATAGTAATCGTCATCGTCCCAATAGACTCCGCCCCAACTGTCGTCGTGCCACTGGGCCGTTGCGACAGCCGGCAGCAGCAGTAAAGCGCAGACGAGTACCCCTCTGCATAGTGAGCGAATCAGCGTCATGTGCGGCTCCTTAAAGATGACGAGCTATCCCGTCGGACAACGTTCGCTTTACAGCAGTGTGCCGTTGAAGGCTGAAAGCCGCCTGAAAGGGGCGTTAAAGACGTGAAGGCGCTCGCCCTCAAGAGTCGGAAACAATTGGCGGCAAGTCTGAGCTGAATCCGGATGCGGCGAAGGCGCTGCGCTGCTCGGGCTGCCGACGAATTTGCTACTCAGGGTGGCGTGAATATCGCTTGTGGTCGGCGGCGTAGGCATCATGAACATCATGCTGTTTCGGTCACTGAGCACACCCGGCGAAATTAAAGCTTGCTCCGATAGAAGCGCTCGGCTACCAATAGCACCCGTCAGCGCGGCGAAATCCCACAGAGCGCGGTCAACGGCTTCCGGAGGTGTGGAATGGGCGTACGCTTCTGCCTCGGCCTGCTTGTGTTAGGTTTGTGCGGGTGTCGCGTCGGCCCGGATTATCGCAGGCCGCAGACACCGGTGCCGGATGAGTGGAGCGGCATGCAGGCGGGCGCCGTTGCGACCCGGCCGGCCGGACCGGAAATCCCCGAGCATTGGTTCGCCAGCACGCAGCCGGCCAGCCCAACTTCGCAACCGGGCGCCGCGGCTTTGCAGAGCAGCGTTCCGATTAATGAACCGGCGGTGGTGGCATGGTGGGCCGGGCTGCAAGATCCGGTGCTGGATGGACTGATTGCGCGCGCAGTCGAAGCCAACTTGAATCTGCGCATAGCCACGGCCCGCGTGCTGCAAGCCCGGGCGCAGCGCGACATTGCGATAGCGGCGTATTGGCCGCAAGTGAACTTCAGCGATCTCTACGACTACAGGGGGGCCAGCCTGAATACCGGTCCTGACATAACAGTGCCCCGCGGGCCGCTGACTGGGCTGCCCACGATCAGCGTCGTTCCCGGCGCGCCGCCCATCGTTCAGGTGATACCGTCGCGCATCGGACCGCTGTCGGGCGGCAGCCGTTCACCCGGCGTGTCAATCCAGCCGGGAATCTTCAACACGGCCGGCGGTTCTACGCCGCCCTTTGCGGTCCTGAGCCCGCCGTCGCTCACGCCGGCCGCCGAAGTGCCGCGGCAGCAGAACCTGTTTCAGGCCGGCTTCGATGCGGCGTGGGAAATAGATGTATTCGGCGGCATTTACCGTTCGGTGGAGGCGGCCACCGCTGCTTTGGAAGCCGCCGAATGGGACCGGCGCGATGTTTTGATTACGCTGCTTTCGGACGTGGCTCTGAACTATGTGCAGTTGCGCGGGTCGCAGCGCCGCCTGCACATTGCATATCAGAACATTGTCACTCAACAGGAGGCCGTCCGGGTGACGCGGGCCCGGTACGAAGCGGGGTTCACCGGCGAACTGGACGTGGCGCAGGCCCAGGCGCAGCTCTCCACGACTGAATCGCAGCTTCCCGTACTGCAGACCGCCATACAGCAGTCCATTTATCAGCTCAGTGTACTTTTGGCGCTGCCGCCGGGAGCGCTGCTCGAAGAATTGCGGATGGCCGAGCCTATTCCCGCCGCGCCGCCGGTCGTGCCGGTCGGACTGCCTTCCGACTTGTTGCGGCGCCGCCCGGACGTGCGTTCGGCGGAGCGGCAGTTGGCCTCGGCGACGGCGCAGGTGGGCGTGGCGGTGGCGGAGCTGTTCCCAGTGTTCGCCCTGACCGGCTCATTTGGGACGGCGACCTCGGACTTCCGGCACATCTTGGATTCGGGCAGCCTGTTCTGGTCGGTTGGGCCGAGCCTGGCCTGGCCGATCTTCCAGGGCGGGCGGCTGCGCGCCAATGTGCGTTTGCAGGATGCGATTGCCGAGCAGGCTCTGGCCAATTATGAGCTGGTGATTCTGCGGGCGTTGCAGGAGGTGGATAGTTCGCTGGTGGCGTACCTGAACGAGAAGGTGCGCTACGACTCACTGGCTGAGGCCGTCGTGGCCAATCAGCGGGCGACCGAGTTGAGCAACGAGTTGTATGCCCGCGGGCTGACGCCGTTTTTGAACGTGCTGGAATCGCAGCGCGCGTTATTCATATCACAGGACGCGCAGGCGCAGAGCCAGACGCTGGCGATATTGAATTTGGTCTCGCTCTACAAGGCCCTGGGCGGCGGGTGGGAGCCGTCCGAGCCGTGTGTTATAGAGTTCCGCGGGGTCAGCGGTCTCAAGTCGTATGCGGAGTTGAATGCGTTGGAGGAGGCGGATTGCGATTTGGATGCGATTCGCGGTTCGGAAGAGCTGGAGAGCGAATGACGACGGTGTCCCACTGCGGGCGACGACGACCTGGGCGAGCAATTCGGCTGGCTTTCTAAGGGGAACCGCGTTACTGTTATCTGACATAGCGGCGACGATTGTTCGGCACCCCGTTCTCCGTGGCGCAGTGTCGCCGTTGCAGCATCGGGTCGGACCGGAGTCAGGCATATGCGCTGAAAGCGCTGACGATAGCGCGGACTGCACTGGGGGCGGGGCATAAAGACAAAAAGGAGTAGGGCGGTTGCAGGCAAGCCGAGGTGAACAGCGCAGCGTGTGAAATGGGGCGGCTTGCCGCGCGCTGCGCGACCGGGTGAGCGCGGAGGGAAAACTGCGTGGGAGGTGGGAGGGGATTCCCACAGACGGGGTGCGAGAAAGGATTCACGCACCAGCGAGCGACGGGGATTTTCAAAGCAGCGTGCGACGGGGATTTTGGGAGCAGGCCGGCACCTCTTGATCCGGGGCGATACGCCCCGGCTCTGCTCCGGGTTGCCGGTTGGGGCACGCCGCGCAATGATTTCCTGCATGGAGAAGCGCGGCTCGAAACATCGTTTCAGTCCCGGCCGGCCCCGAACACGCGTGGCACGCAGCGCGGCCGGTCCGCCCGGGGCGCAATCGCCGTGGGTGCAGCTCCGCTCGGCGACTTTGCACCCGTTTATCTTCCAGCGCATGGTCCGGGCGGCCGATCCCGCCGCTCGACCGGGCGACGTCGTCACCGTGTACGACAAGGCCGGGGTGCTATTCGGGCACGGGCTGTTCAACCCGCAGTCGCAAATCGCCATCCGCATGCTGGCTTACGGCGAGACGCCCATCGACGAGGGCTTCTGGCGGGCCCGGCTCGCGCAGGCGGTCGGCCTGCGCCGGCAGCTTGGACTGGATCAGGTCACCGACGCCTACCGCGTGGTTCACTCCGAGGGCGACAACCTGAGCGGGCTGATCGTCGAACGCTATGCCGATTGCCTGGTCTTCGAGATATTCGCGCTGGGCATGTTCCAGCGTTGGGGCGAATTTGCGGCCCTGCTGGCGGACGAACTGGGGCCGCCGACCAGCCTCGATCGCCCATACAAGGCTGGGCCGGCATGGCGGACGTTCGTTCGCGCCGATGCGCAGATCGAGGCCATCGAGGGGTTCCAGGTGGCCGCGGCTCAACAGGACGCGCCGGCCCGGCTAGTGATCCGCGAGCATGGAGTGCGCTATCGCGTCGATATCGTCGGCGGACACAAGACCGGGTTTTTCTGCGACCAGCGCGACAACCGGCTGCGGCTGGCGCGGCTGTGCGGCGGGGCGGACGTGCTGGACGTGTGCTGCTACACGGGCGGGTTCGCGCTGTGCGCGAAGGTGGCTGGCGGTGCGGCGTCCGTCACAGGCGTTGACCTGGATGAGGCCGCGATTGAGCTGGCGCGCGAGAACGCCAACCTGAACCA